>JBAQYH010000278.1:0-1753 GCA_049299935.1 Methylobacter sp.
ATTTTCCTGGGAAATGGCGGATATTTCTTTTCAAGCATTACCAGTTCTTGAGAGCAACGCTATGCGGAACAACGGGGTCAGGAAACGGGTGTCGAGATAGATCATTCAAGCTCTCGCAGTTGTTGCACGAGGCTTACGCCTGGTTCAGTCCAGGCGGGCAACGTATTGCGCAAGGCGGCCAAACGCCCGAGCGGGAGAGGCTGCTTCAGCTTTTCCGGGGACGATACACGGGCAATGGGACGATCATGCCGGGCGATGATTATTTCCTTGCTGACATCTACAGCATTTGGCAACTCGCCGAGATGTACTTTGGCCTCGGTCAAACTCATGGCGCGCATGCCGTTCTCCAATATGTGACCCGCAATATGGTCATGCCATTCCCTTGTTGAATCTCATGCAAGTCGCATCCTACGGGCCGCCCCTACCATGCCTTGGGCGTAAAACCCTCGGGTGACTGGAGTTCAAAGACATTATCGTGGATGGTCGCAATATGAAAGCCGGCTGCCAGGGCGCGCGATTTCATGGAAGCCGTCCAGTCCACTCCGGCCAGGATGCCATAGACAGTCTTATCCTTGTGCTCAGGAAAGAAAGTACGAAAACGGCACAGCAGGTTAGTGAGCTGCTTAATGGCTTCCTCCTTCGGATGGCTTTTAACCTCAACCACATAAGCCTGATTGATAGCGCTGTTGGCATATGCCAACACATCGATCTCAACATGCTCGCCAGCCTTGCTGACCCGCACACTGGGACTAACCACTTCCATGTTAAAACGCTGTTGCAGTATGCGCTCCATGGATGGCAAGGCCAAACCTTCGGTAAAGCTACCAAACTTCTCTCCCAATCCGCCAATCTGCTTGCCCAGTTCCTTGATTTTGCGGTTGACTTCTTCGCTTCTGCGGTCGGCTTCTTTGCTTCTGCGCTCAGCTTCCGCAAACTGCTCCTTAAACAGACGGTCGGTTTCGGAAAAAAGACGCAGGATGTCATCAAGGGTAGGGACTGGCGCTACAGGCTGGTTAATCATGGATATGCTCCAAAAACATCTGGATTGAAAGATAGCAACACAAACCACACGAAATGTTACGACATAATACTTGCAATCATAAAAACAGTTATTTTAAAAGGGTTCTGTCCTAGGCTGTCGAATCTTAAAATTAAATAATAGCCACCACTTCGTTTTGCCGGGAAACTTACTCGAATGTCAACACCAGGCGTTTTCCCAAAGCCGCCGCCCGTTCAAGTTGCTTGAGCGTGGGCGAGTGACGCGGGTTTTCCAGGCGTTGGGTAGCCGGCAAACTTGCCCCCAAAGCGCGGGCAAGCTCCGCCAGCGAGCGAGCGCCGCGCGCTTGATGTACCAGCAGAGCGGCTTGGGTGGTGGCATCGGGTTCGATAATACGCAGATTTCCATCTGACTGGCAAGCTTCCGGGATAGGGTCGCCTGCCTCAAGTCGTACCGCCAAGCACAATGACAACACATCGGCGGCATTGAAGCGCGCCTCGTCTTCCGTATCGCCCTCGGTAATGGCCTCCGGGAGGTCAGGAAACGTGACCGTGTAACCACCGCCAGGTTGCGGGTCGAACAGGGAGGGAAACTGATTTTGTTCATTTCATTTTCACTCTGCTTTGCCGCTGGATGGATGCCAATGTGCCGGGTTTGATGTCCTTAGTGCCATGCATCGGCACCGTAACGCGCAGCCCCTCCTTTTCCAAGATATGCCTTGCGCGGGGGAAATTGTCCGGATTGGATTGTTCCCAG
>JBAQYH010000279.1:0-5242 GCA_049299935.1 Methylobacter sp.
TTGATCGAATATATCCGCGAAGTAAAACGAAACACTTGGCGGCCTGTCAGTACCTCGGAAACTTGGGATATGTGGATTGCTCATCCCAAGCTTGTTGACGAAGTCGATTTTATCGCCGTGCATATTCTGCCTTACTGGGAAGGCATTGCGGCGGAAGATGCGGTTGATTATGTTTTTGACCGTTATCATGACGTTCAAAAAGCGTATCCCAATAAACCTATTGTCATTACCGAGGTCGGCTGGCCGTCAGACGGTCAACCTTTTAAACATGCGACGGCATCGGTATCCAACCAGGCAAAATTCCTGCGCGAATTTCTCAATCGGGCCGATGCGGAAAAAGTCACTTACTATATCGTAGAGGCGTTTGACCAACCCTGGAAAATGTCTTTGGAAGGGTCGGCCGGTGCTTACTGGGGGATCTTCAACGCGGACAGGCAACCCAAATATCCTATGGACAGCGATGTTATTGCGATGCCTAACTGGGAACACTGGGCAACCGGCGCGGCTGTTTTCAGCGTCATTTTAATGGCTTTGTTTTTGTTTACCCGCAGCAGTATGAAACTGCCGGGATTGCTGTTTTTCGGCCTGATTGCCAACCTTGCGGCATCAACAATTTTCTGGTCTGTATCGATTGGCGCCCAGCAATACCAAACCAACATTACCATGATTTTTTGGGGCATCCTGATATTGATGCAGGTTATGGCGGCCATCATCTTGTTAATCGAAAGTTTGGAAATAGCCGAGGTCATCTGGCACCGAAAAACGGCCAGGACTTTTCAGCCGCTTAAGCCATCCCCGGACTTTAAATATCCCAAGGTATCGTTGCATTTGCCGATCCATAATGAGCCGCCCGAGATGGTGCGCATGACGCTGGAAGCGCTGGACAAGGTGGATTATCCCAATATGGAAGTGCTGGTGATGGACAACAACACCAAGGATCCTGCGGTTTGGGAACCGGTAAAAGTCGATTGCGAACGCCTGGGGCCGAAGTTCAGGTTCTTCCATCTGGAAAACTGGCCGGGCTTTAAAGCGGG
The DNA here is from genome assembly GCA_049299935.1 of Methylobacter sp. Classification (GTDB taxonomy): domain Bacteria; phylum Pseudomonadota; class Gammaproteobacteria; order Methylococcales; family Methylomonadaceae; genus Methylobacter_A. The sequence goes on from JBAQYH010000279.1 coordinate 1,035, forward strand.
CGCGATCAATCATGCGCTTGAGCAAACCGCTCCCGATGCCGAGATTATCGCGGTAATCGACAGCGATTACATTCTGTCGCCGGATTGGCTTAACTGCATGGTGCCTTATTTCGACAACGAAAATGTCGGTTTTATCCAGTCGCCGCAAGATTATCGCGACCGCGACCAAAGCGCATTTAAATCGTTTTGTTATTGGGAATATGCCGGATTCTTCAATATCGGCATGGTGCAAAGGAACGAATACAACGCGATTATCCAGCATGGCACGATGACCATGATCAGGAAGTCCGCGTTGCTGGAAGTGGGCAAGTGGTCGGAATGGTGTATTTGTGAAGACAGCGAGTTAGGCCTGCGTCTGTATGAAGCGGGCTACGATTCGGTTTACGTTAAGGATTCGTTTGGAAAAGGCGTTATGCCCGACACCATGTCAGGCTATATGACCCAACGCTATCGCTGGGTTTACGGCGCGATGCAGATCATCAAGGCGCATTGGCGCAGCTTTTTACCTTCTAAAGAGCCTAAGCTGACACCGGCCCAGAAGTATTATTTTATTGCCGGTTGGCTGCCGTGGTTTTCGGATGCGCTGGCGCTGGTATTTACCATGACCAGCTTGGTCTTGACTGCGGTGATTCTGTACGATCCGATTCACAGCGAACTGCCGGCCAATGCCTTTTTATTGCCGACTGTCGGTATATTCAGCTTTAAAATTATCCGTGGCTTATGGTTGTACCAAGCCCGTGTCCCGTGCTCCATCTGGCAATCGTTAGGCGCATCGCTGTCAGGATTGGCCTTAACGCATACCGTCGCCAAGGGCACGATACAGGGCCTGTTTACCTCGGGCAAGCCGTTCATGCGTACGCCAAAATTCGAGCAACACAGTGCTTTATTTGTCGGATTGTTCACCATACGGCAGGAATTGCTGTTGTTAACCTTGTTGAGCGTGGCGATCTGCATGATGGCGTCCCTGGAGCATTTTGACAATTTCAGCGGCCGGTTATGGATAGCCATTCTTTCGGTGCAGGCAGTGCCTTACGTTGCGGCGTTGCTGACGGTGTTGATCAGCATAGCGCCGGACTATAAGTCCGAGCCGATTGCCGAAAAACCTGCTGCTAAGTCAAAGAAGAAAAAATAGGCTTTATCAGCGCGAAGAACACGAAGGTTTATGTTTTTTTCGTGTTCTTCGTGGTGAATTAAGGTTTAACTCAAACAACTTTCATCATTATGCAGCGGATTGTTGACCCGAGTGCTGATCGGGGTAACCTGCATACCGCGGTAAGCATCGGCGGCTAAGAAATCCGCCATCTCGACAACGGCAGTTTTTTTATCCAGCCAGCGGTTGTAATCATCGGGTGCGATAATAACCGGCATCCGGTTATGAACAGGTGCTATTTTATCGTTGGCAGCGGTGGTGATAATCGTGCATGAATAGACCGTTTCCTGGTCACGTTCCCAGTGTTCCCAAACACCCGCAAAGGCGAACAATGCATTATCCGGCAGGTGGATGTGGTAGGGCTTTTTGCCGGGTATCGCCAGGGATGGTGTGTATGCCGCAAGCCTGCCGGGAGCAGGCGCGGCGCCGGTATTTTGCCACTCAAAAAAACCGGTAGCCGGAATCAGGCAGCGCCGATGCCGGTAGGCATTTTTAAACGACGGTTTTTCAGTCAGCGTTTCCGCCCTGGCATTGATCAGGTGGCTGGAAATGGCACGGTCTTTCGACCACGATGGAATCAATCCCCAGTACAAATTAACGGCCCTGTTGCTGCCGTCTTCCAGTTGCACGACGGCAAGGATTTTTTGCTCCGGCGGAATGTTGTAGTCGGGTTTGTGTGCGGGTAAACTCAGCAATCCGAAATGGTCCATAATCTGCTGCCCGGTAGCGATTAAGTTATAACGTCCACACATATGCACCCCGAACTGATAAAACTGGAAAAAACCTTCAAGCCGTCGATTCTAACAAAGATTAATGATCCGATGCTTGAACAATACCGAATCGAGCTGTGGATGAAACGCGACGATTTGCTGCATCCGGTGATTTCCGGCAATAAATGGCGCAAGCTTAAATATATACTCGATCATGCCCTTTCGTTAGGTGCAGATACCCTCATCAGCATGGGCGGCGCTTATTCCAATCATCTGCATGCTTTGGCTTATGTGGGGATGGTGTTAGGATTAAAAACCATCGGACTGGTTCGCGGCGAGCAACCGGAAACATTGACGCCGGCTTTGCAGGATATGAAAGCGTGGGGTATGGAGTTGAAGTTCGTATCCCGTTCGGACTACAGGGCTCTTAGGCAATATAAAGGTTGGAACGACTTGCCCGGTTTAAAGTCCCGGCAATACTGGTTGCCGGAAGGCGGCGCGCAGCTAATGGCGCTGAAAGGTGTCGCGGAACTGGTTGCCGATATTGAAATGCCGTACAACACACTTTGTGTTCCTTGTGGAACCGGGACGACTTTAGCGGGTATTGTCGATGCGGCGCCGGAACAGTCGTCGATACTGGGATTTGCGGCATTAAAAAATGCCGGTTTCTTAACGGCGGAGGTCGCAGCCATGTTGTCACAACCTCGTAATAACTGGCAGATAAACTTGGATTACCATTTTGGCGGTTTCGCCAAAATCAACGCCGGGTTAAGCGCATTTATTGAAGACTTTGAATTAAAAACTACAATTCCTCTTGAGCCGGTTTATACCGGAAAAATGATGTACGCCATCTACGAATTAATCAAAAAACACTACTTCAGACCCGGTGAGCGTATTATTGCGGTACATACCGGAGGCTTGCAGGGGAAAAGAGGATGAGAAAGGCGAAGGGCGAAAATAGCTTGCATTTAAGTTTAAGGGGATTTCAATTTTTAGCCTTTAGCCTTTAGCCTTTAGCCTTTAGCCTTTAGCCTCGCACCTTAAACAATACCAATTGATTTTGAATCTGAGTAAAACATGGACATAAACGAAACAGAAGAGCTCATCGATCTTCAAAAACCGGAACTTTATATTAATCGCGAGCTGAGCTTGCTGGAATTCAACAAGCGGGTTCTGGCCCAGGCAAAAGATGAAAAAGTGCCGCTGCTCGAGCGGCTTAATTATCTGTGCATCTCCTGTTCGAATCTTGACGAGTTTTTCGAGGTGCGCGTCGCCAGTGTTATCCAGATGGCGGTCATCGATCCCAAAGCCGTTGGCCCGGACGGATTAACGCCTAACGAGCAGCTGGAGCTGATTGCCGTTCATGCCCATCAATTGGTGGACGAGCAATATAAAGTCCTTAACGAGATCCTGATTCCGAAACTGGCCCAGGAAAATATTCGATTTATTCGCCGCAAGGAATGGTCCGAAGCGCAGCTCAAATGGCTGGAAGCCTATTTTAACGATGAGCTGCTGCCGATTTTGACGCCGGTTGGACTGGACTCCGCTCACCCTTTTCCGCGCATACTCAACAAGAGCTTGAATTTTATTATTTCCTTGACCGGCAAGGATGCGTTCGGCCGAAATAGCGGCCGGGCTATATTGCAAGCGCCCAGAGCCTTGCCGCGCATCATTCAACTGCCTGCCGATGTAACCGGCAGCGGGCCGGCGGATTTTGTGTTTTTGTCATCGATTATCCATGCCTTTGTCGATCAGTTGTTTAACGGCATGAATGTCAAAGGCTGCTATCAATTCAGGGTCACCCGGAATAGCGATTTCTTTGTCGATGACGATGCGATTGACGATTTATTGCTGGCCGTGGAAGGCGAGCTGGCCATGCGTAACTACGGCGATGAAGTCCGCCTGGAGATTGACGCCAAATGCCCGGACGAAACAGTCACCTTCTTGCTGGATCGTTTTGAAATGACCCGTGACCGTTTGTTTTTGGTTGACGGGCCGGTCAACCTGAACAGGATTCAGGAAATTAATGGACTGATCGGTCGGCCTGACCTGAAATTTCCCTCCTTTAAACCCGTTGTGCCGCAACAACTGGAACGCAGCAAAGACATATTTGCTGCGATCAGGCGCCACGATATTTTGCTGCATCACCCGTTCGAGTCCTTTTCGCCGGTCGTTGAATTCGTTCGCCAGGCGGCGGTTTCTCCTGACGTGCTGGCCATTAAGCAAACCCTCTATCGTACCGGCGCCGATTCACCTATCGTCAGCGCCCTAATCAAGGCGGCAAAAACCGGCAAGGTGGTGACGGTGGTTATCGAGTTGAGGGCGCGATTCGATGAAAAAGCCAATAT
>JBAQYH010000280.1:0-11267 GCA_049299935.1 Methylobacter sp.
ATATAGAGCATCTTCTAATGTAGGGCGATCGATGCTGCCTACATTACCGGGCAGGTCATTTCCGTCAATGGTGGTTTATGGTGAAGCGCGGTGATGACCGGCATGGCGGATATTTCACCGATAGGCAACGCGATTGGCCGCAAGTTGCTTCGGCCATCCAGTCCGTCGTATTCGACACTTTGTTTGCAACCCGTCTGTGCAATGAGACACGCCTGACAAAAGTCCCCGGCCTTGCAGGATGAAAAGGCGGACAAGTAGTTAAAGAGGGTAAGTTAAGGACAAAATTCCGCGCCGTTTCAATATTCTGGCCGCCGTTTGCATCTATTTACTGGCCGATGGGATTTAACCCGGACATCACTTACGATTTGGTGAATGATAAGCAGGCCGGGCCGAATTCAGACTCGCCCTGATGAGTTTTACGGTGGGTAAAAGGCGGTAAGCCAGTGCCATTTTACCGGTCAAGGTTATCCACATTTTCTGTGGATAACTCTGTGGGTAAACTGAAAATAAATGTCCTAACTATTCACTTCTTAAGCTTTTTTGTTAGATCGTTCAGATTATAGCCAGCGTGCGAATGCCGTGAGATATGTATTCAAGTATCAATGACTTAGCGCGATAAAACCGGTGATTTAAGTGGTTTTTTTATAGCCGGGCTGAGGTTCTGCGAGTATGCTGCTGAAATAAAAGTATATTGTTTGAGTCTGTGGAAAAGGTGCCGGCAGGGATTGGCTGTCAAGTTTTATTTTATTCACCGGCTGGTTAAATTATCGTCTTGTTATAACGAGTATTCGGGGGATTTAACGATAGAAGCTGTAAGCGGTGAGGATGTAACAAGAGCTTGTTAAAGCGCAAAAAATTCTGCGATGTTTTTTTCAGGAGGAAAGGATGTGCTGTTGCGCGGCATTGGGGCGACCGGCCAGACAGGTCGCCCAAATAGCTCAGCTATACTCCTGAACCATGCTGCTAAGGCGGCTGAGTCGTCAGGTGGATAGCGGGAGTGTTGTTAATGTTTCAATGGCGTCTGCCATTTTTACCGGCAGTCGTATCTTCAAATTTAACTTTTAACGGTTTTCCGCAATAGAGATTGCCGTCCAGTGCGGCTATCGCGGCTCTTGCTTCGTGTCCTTCCATTCCGATAAAGCCGAAGCCCCGGCATTTTCCGCTGAATATATCGGAAACAAGTTGAATGGAACGGACTTTGCCGTATTCAGAAAATAAAGCCTGTACAGTTTCTTCAGTGGCTTCGCTAGGTAAGTTTCCTACAAAAATTCGTTTCAAAAGACATGTCCTAAATTGGGGGGTGAGTTGATTGGCCGGGTGAACCGGATATGCCACAACCCCGCAAATTATCGAACGCGGGGTTGGGTGTCGGGAAGTAACGCGGTTTTAAGCTGCGCTTACTTGTGATGCTTGTGGGCCTTTAGGGCCTGATTCTACATCGTACTTAACTGCTTGGCCTTCGGCCAAGGTGCGGAAACCGCCGTCGCTTACGATTGCAGAAAAGTGTACAAATACGTCTGCACTGCCGTCGCTGGGTGAAATAAAGCCAAAACCTTTAGACTCGTTAAACCACTTAACACTACCTGTTGCCATAAAATTACCTATATAAATCAATGAAAAATGTTTGATTGCAAATCATGCCGGGCAATTTTAAGGAGAAAAGCGAATGGAATTTCTGAAAAGTGCTGAATAACATGCAAAACCGAAGTAGCAGCTTCACGTTAGTGAGGAGTTCTGACTACTTAGGGTTGCATTATAAAGGCTAATCCTCCGTATAGCCATTGATAATTTAGCCGACGGTGCTTGCTGTAGGGATAAAGACTTAACGCTTTTAGATCGGTAAGCCTCTAATGGCGATTTCTGGGGCCGAAGTTATTGCTCCGATCATCGCTGTCATCGTCATGCCGGCGTCTGCTTTCGTGGCTAACGGGATGATCATGGTCCCTGTCCTGATGATGCGGACGGTCTGGATAATCATGCTCCCGGCGAGGCGGGACCATGCGAGGTGGGGCAATGTATTGATCATGATGGGGGCGATGCGGAAAATAGGCTTTACCCGAACTATCGTCATCATCATAATAATCCGGCCTTTCGCCGTAATAGTTTCTGTGCATAATGGTATATCCGCTGCTGTAACCGCGGTGACTAGGATAATACGAATGGTGCTGCGGATAATGGGCGCAGGCGCTGGGCAGCAGAGCAAGACCGAAAAGCAGTATTTTTTTAGTGATTGCATTCATTTCTTATTGTCCGTGATAGTTAACCCCGGACTAAAGAATATCTGTGGATCGCTGAATGCCGGATGAATCGTTGTGTTTAATATGAGATACAACCGGCAATCACACTGATTTAACTTAAAGGAATAGTATGAAACACCAAGTAGTTGACGCGCGCATCACCCCTGAGGGCCGTCTGGACGTGCTGTCCAAGGCCGAAGTCACCAAGCTGCTCGATACCAGCCAGGGCGGATTGTACCGGCTGTTTCGCAATTGCTCTTTGGCCGTATTAAATTGCGGCAGCACCATGGATAACGGCAAGGAATTGCTGGAGCGCTATCCCGATTTTGAGATATGCGTCATTCAGGAACAGCGAGGCATTAAACTCGATGTCAGATCGGCTCCCGCCCAAGCCTTTGTTGACGGCAAAATGATCAAAGGCATCAGTGAACATCTGTTTGCGGTGCTGCGCGATATTATCTACGTTAGCGACGAGATCAATAATAATCCGAAGTTGGATATGGACAGCTCGGACGGCATCAGCAGCGCCGTGTTTCATATCCTGCGCAATGCCAATATCTTGCGGCCGATGACCACGCCAAAAATGGTGGTGTGCTGGGGCGGGCATTCGATCAGCCGCAAGGAATATGATTACACCAAGGTCGTCGGCCACGAGATGGGGCTGCGCGGCCTGGATATTTGCACCGGCTGCGGGCCGGGTGCGATGAAAGGCCCGATGAAAGGCGCTACCATCGGCCACTCCAAGCAGCGGATAAAAAACGGCCAGTATTTAGGGATAACCGAGCCCGGCATTATCGCCGCCGAATCGCCCAACCCGATAGTTAATGACCTGGTGATCCTGCCGGATATTGAAAAACGCCTGGAAGCCTTTGTCCGCACCGGTCATGGTATCGTGGTGTTTCCTGGCGGCGCGGGTACGGCGGAGGAAATTCTTTACATACTGGGCATCCTGCTGCATCCCGATAATAAAGACATGCCGTTTCCGTTGATATTTACCGGCCCCGACAGTTCGGAAGATTACTTCAAGGAAATCGACCGGTTTATTGTCGGCACCTTGGGCGAATCCGCGCAGCAGCGTTACAAAATCGTTATCGATAATCCCGCGTTGGTCGCCCGGGAAATGCAAGCGGGCATCCAGCAGGTGCGGCAATTTCGCAAAGAAACGGGCGATGCCTACTATTTCAACTGGCTGCTTAAGATCGACCCTATATTTCAACAGCCGTTTATCCCCACCCATGACAACATGAGAAACCTGGCTTTGCACAAAGAGCAGGAAAACCACCAGCTCGCCGCCAACCTGCGCCGGGCGTTCTCGGGCATCGTGGCGGGCAACGTAAAAGACGAGGGTATCCGGGCGATCGAACAACACGGTCATTTCGAGATTCACGGCGATGCAGACATCATGGCGCTGATGGATTCGTTGCTGGCCTCATTTGTCGAGCAACACCGGATGAAATTGCCGGGGAAGAAATATTTGCCGTGTTATAAGATCATTAAATAGTAATTTATTCACCACGAAGAACACGAAGAACACGAAGAACACGGAGGGAATGATTCAATCGGATGCAATGATAATTAACCGAGCTAAAGTTCTTCGGTATTTTGGAGTGCAAGCTCTGCTTGCAAAGCAGGCAAAGCCTGCACTCCGGCTATGAAAAAAAGCTGAAAACTTATATCCCTGTACTTATATTAAAAACTTTGTGTTCTCCGTGTCCTCCGTGGTTTATTAACTAATTCATAATATGAAAGTCATCCTGGCCGAAAAGCCCTCAGTCGCCCGCGACATAGCCAAATGCCTGAACATCAGCAACAAGCGCGACGGTTATTTCGAGGGCAACGGCTATCAAATCACCTGGGCATTCGGCCATCTGGTCGAATTGAAAGAACCGGATGAATATAACCCGGCCTGGAAGCGCTGGTCGTTGGAATCCCTGCCGATCATCCCGGAACAATTCGGCTTAAAAGCCAGGGGCGATGCGTCCGCGCAAAAACAGCTGAACACCATCAAGCGTTTGTTCAAGGCCGCAGACGAAATCATCTGCGCGACCGATGCGGGACGGGAAGGGGAGTTGATTTTCAGGTACATCCTGTCCTGGACCGGATGTTTGCAGAAACCGTTTAAACGCCTGTGGATCAGTTCCCTAACCGACGACGCAATACGTAGCGGCTTTGCAAAGTTGCAGGACGGCCACGCCTACGACGGACTTTATCGCGCCGCCAAATGTCGCAGCGAATCGGACTGGATCGTCGGCTTAAACGCCACGCGGCTTTATACGCTCAAGTTCGGCGGGCAGGGCAGCTTATGGACAATAGGCCGGGTGCAAACGCCGGTGCTGGCGCTGATCGTGCAAAAAGATGCGGAGATCAGCAATTTTGTATCCAAAGATTTCTGGGAACTGCATACCCTGTACCGGGAGGCCGATTTCCAATATGTCGGCGGGCGATTCGATCACAAAGCCGACGCGGAAGCCCTGTTAAGCCAAATCGCCGGTCAGGATTTTAAGATTACGGAGGTCAAGGGCAAGAAAGAAACGCTCAGCCCGCCGTTATTGTACGATTTGACCGATCTGCAAAAAGACATGAGCATCCGCTACGGCCTGACTGCCGACCAAACCTTAAGCGCTGCCCAGCAGTTGTACGAGAAAAAACACGTCACCTATCCGCGTACCGACAGCCGTTTTTTGACCAACGACATGAAGCCGGGCATGAAGCCCTTGTTGAGCAAATTACGGACTAAATTTGAACAGCAAATCGAGCCGCTGGATCTCGATAAACTGGCGCTGAGCAGCCGCCTATTCAATGACGCCAAGGTCACCGACCACCATGCGATCATCCCCACGAGCGCCTTGCCGGGTACGCTGTCGGGCAATGAAGCCAAAGTCTACGAGGCGATAGTCCAGCGGTTTGTCGCGGCGTTTTATCCGCCCTGCATCAAGCAAATCACCACAGTTCTGGGCAGTATCTGTCCCCCTCTCCCTGAGGGAGAGGGCCGGGGTGAGGGGGGGCTAAACGGCGAATCCCCCGTCGTAAAATTCAAAACCGCCGGCACGATAATCGAATCACCCGGCTGGCAAGTCCTGTACAAAAACGAGGCCTCAAGCCAGTCCGATAAAACGCAAAAAATCCTGCCTAACTTTGTAAAAGGCGAAACCGGCCCGCAGCAGCCTTCGGTAAACCAGGGCAAAACCACGCCGCCCAAGCCCTATAACGAAGCGAGCCTGCTGAGCATCATGGAATCGGCCGGTAAAACCTGCGACGATGAGCAGCTCAAGGAAGCGTTAAAAGAAAAAGGTCTCGGCACACCGGCAACCCGAGCCTCGATTATCGAAGTGCTGATTAAGCGGAACTACATCCAGCGGCAAAAAAAGACCCTGGTCAGCACCGAATCCGGGCGTCATCTGATCTCCATCATCGCCGACGACCGGTTGAAGTCTGCGGCGATGACCGGCGAATGGGAAGCCAAGCTCAAAAAAATAGAACACAACGATTACGACCCCGACCGGTTCATGGCCGAAATCATCCGGTTTACCCAAAAAATAAAAGACGAATCGGACAAGCCGCTTTACGATCAAAGCCGTTTGGGCGACTGCCCGTTGTGCGGACACCCCGTTATCGAAGGCAGGAAAGGCTACGGTTGCAGCGACTGGAAAGCCGGTTGCCAATTCGTGTTATGGAAAGAAATCTATGGCGTACCGGTCACCCCGGACATGGCCTGCCAGTTATTGCAAAACAGCCGGACCCTGCATCCATACGCGATCAAGCTAAACGATGAAGTGTTCAATGCCCAACTGACCCTCAACAAACAGGGCGAAACAGGTTACAGCAAAGCCGAATCCAGGCAACGGCCGGCGGTAAAAGAAGCCATTGCCGATTGCCCGCTGTGTAACGGAAAAATCATCGAAACAGCCAAAGCCTACAGCTGTAGCGAATGGCGCAGCGGCTGCAAAATGGCGATCTGGAAAACCGTCGCGCATAAAAAAATCACCGCAGCGATGGCTAGAAAATTACTCAGCAACGGCGAGACGGGACTGTTAAAAGGCTTTAAATCCGGCAAAGGCACCGAGTTTGAAGCCAACCTGAAACTGGTTGAGGGTAAAGTCGAGATGGAATTTTCCGGGCGTTAGCGGATAGACTTCGTTCCTGTACGCTACGCCGCTAGGGAACGAGATAAACCTTGACTCGTACCATAAACCTAGAAAAATCATTTTGTCCACGAAAAACACGAAAAACACGAAAATTTCAAAGAGATACCAAACCGTAAGCCTTCACCCAAAAGGTGAATGGCTAAATCAATAGAACTTACTGATTTATTTCGTGTCTTTCGTGCTTTTCGTGGACTAACTGCGGTTTTTAGGATAAATACAGCCCCCTTAAACATGAATCCTATTTATCAAGAGCGCATTAATCATGACTCTATTCAAACTTATCCGCATCCTGATTCTACTGGCCGTGTTTGCCTGCGCGGCCTTTTATGCAAAAAACCAAAAACTGAAATCCAGGTCGTGGACCGAACCTTTAAGCGTGGTCGTTTACCGCATCAACGGCGATAACAACAGCCCTGCCGTCAATGAATATATCAATGAACTGGATGGCAGCGTTTTTGAACCGGTTGACCGTTTTTTGCAGCAGCAAAGCGAAAAATATAAGCTCATCACTAAGCGGCCAATCGAAATACAGATGGGGCCTGTGTTGACCGTGTTGCCGCCCGAAGCACCGCTGCCCGGCGAAGGCTATGCTGCAATTGTCTGGTGGGGCCTTAAATTCCGCTATTGGACTTATAAAAACACTGTCGATTCGGAGTCCAATATGCCCCATATCGATGTTTTTGTGCTTTATCATGAAGCAAAGGAAGGCAAGATCCTGCAACATTCGATAGGGCTCGACAAAGGGCTGGCCGCCGTGGTTCACGCCTTCGCCTCTATCGACCAGGATTAGCAAAACAATATCGTTATCGCCCACGAATTGCTGCACACCGTCGGGGCGACGGACAAGTACGATGCCGATAATAACGCCGTCTTCCCAATAGGCTATGCCGACCCGGCGCAGTCGCCGCTGTATCCGCAAAGCAAGGCGGAAATCATGGTCGGCCGGATTCCGCTATCGGCAACTACCGTGCGCATGGCGGACAGCCTGGATCAATGCGTGATTGGCGAACAAACGGCCAAAGAAATCAATTGGCTGCCGGAAGAAAGATAACCGGCTGTTTGCGGTTTAAAGAAGATAACCAAGGTGAAAGCGATGCGGTATATTTTAGCGATAGATCAAGGCACCAGCAGTTCGCGTTGCGTAGTTTACGACCAGCAGGCCACGCAGGTTGCGATGGCCCAGCAGACGTTTACACAACATTTCCCGCATCCCGGCTGGGTCGAGCACGATGCCGAAGAAATATGGGCATCGCAATCCGAGGTTGTCCGGCAAGTGCTGCGGCAAGCGCATCTTGATCCGGCAGATATTGCGGCAATCGGCATCACCAACCAACGGGAAACAACGGTAATCTGGGAGCGCAGTACCGGCAAGCCGATTTACAACGCGATCGTATGGCAGGACAGGCGCACGGCTGAGGATTGCATCCGGCTAAAACAAGCCGGAGCGGAAGCGATGGTTAAGGCTAAAACCGGCCTGCTGCTGGATGCGTATTTTTCGGCGACCAAAATCCGCTGGCTGCTGGATCATGTCGAGGGTGCGCGCGGGCAAGCCGAGCGCGGGGAATTGGCGTTCGGAACGATAGATTCCTGGCTGGTTTGGAAGCTGACCAACGGCGAGCTGCATATCACCGATGTGTCCAATGCCGCCCGGACTTTATTGTTCAACATCGATACGATGCAGTGGGACGATGAATTACTGGCGTTGTTCGACATCCCCGCATCGTTGCTGCCGGCCATCAAATCATCCAGCGAGGTCTATGGGCAGACACGCAACCAGGAAATAGGGGCGGGGATTCCTATTGCCGCCATAGCGGGCGACCAGCAGGCGGGGCTGTTCGGTCAGCTGTGCATCAACGCGGGCATGGCTAAATGCACCTACGGCACCGGATCGTTTTTAATGATGAATACCGGGCCGCAACGGGTCGCTGCCGATAACGGCCTGCTGACCACGATTGCCTGGCAAATCGGCGATCAAATCCATTATGCGCTTGAAGGCGGCGTGTTTGTCGGGGGCGCGGTCATTCAATGGCTGCGCGACGGTTTGGGTTTATTCGAGCAGGCAGCGGACAGCGAACAGCTGGCCGCTAGCGTAGCCGATAATGGCGGGGTTTATTTCGTGCCCGCACTGACCGGTCTCGGTGCGCCGCACTGGGACCCGCATGCGCGTGGCGCGATCTTCGGCATCACGCGCGGCACAACCTCTGCGCACCTTACCCGGGCAGCGCTGGAGAGCATTTGTTTCCAGGTCGATGAGGTATTGCAGCTGCTTTCTGCCGAAAGCGGCAGCCCGATTACCCAGCTAAGAATCGATGGTGGCGCGGCGGTCAATAATCTGCTGGCGCAATTCCAGGCCGATATATCGGCTGTTGAAGTTGTCCGTCCGACCAATCTTGAAACCACGGCGTTGGGTGCGGCTTATCTTGCCGGTATCGCGATCGGATTATGGACTATCGACGAACTCAAGCAGAAATGGCGGATAGATAGGTCATTCCACGAAAAAATGCCGCCGGAGGAAGTTAAATCGTTAAAACAACATTGGCTTAAAGCCGTGGCAAGAGCAAAAAATTGGGTTGAATAAGGTTTGCCGGATGACAGAGACAAAACTTCGCGAATATGAAAATTTTCACATCGTATTATGGCTTTTGAAAGATACCTGTTGGTTGATGGAGTGGAGGCTCGAAGGCATTTTCATGATCATGCCGACGGTCGCGGCGGCTTTCCACATTACCTGGCTGGGACGAAAAAACACCGCCAATCTGTTCCATAATTTAGCGGTCAGTAGCTGGATATGCGGTAATGCGGTTTGGATGATAGGGGAGTTCTTTTTCAACGACAGCTTTAGGCCGTTTGCCAAGGTATTTTTCAGTATCGGTGTGGTGTTTCTGGCGGTTTATTATTTTGGGGTGTTGCCGAAAGAGAAGCGTTTGCGGCGATGAAAACGTAATGCTGGATTGTGTAGAGTTACAAGATAGGGTAAGAAAGAAGCCCATCGTCCCCGATTGATGGACTTCGTACCTTAACCTACTCTTGGTTCATGGATTAACATCTATCGGCTCACTCTTACGACCTCTACAAGGACTGAATACATTACAACAAGCAGACCTTTAACTGCAAACGGTGCATTCATTTCATTTAGTTTCACGCATCCGTGCCACAAGTTAAGGAATGCCAGAAAAAAACCAATCACAATAAGCACAATACCGTATATACCGTCGATGGTTGCCGAGATTGATGCGGGAAAAAATGAATGTTGATCAACTCTTGAAGATAATGTACTAAAGGAAGCGCCACAAAATAATATAAAGCCGCAAATTATGAAGTGGCTAACATTTTTGAAAACAAGCTCCACTTTACGTTCGTTTCTAACGAATTCGTTAAACCACTGTATTAATGTTGCAATAGACATGTCTTTGTCTCCCACAGAAAATTTTCTGACTTAAAGAAAAGGGGCGACGGTCACGAAAGCTACATGAAGCCCCCAAACTTGGAATAATTATTAGTCTTCAAAACCGCCACAGGTCGATATGTCTTGCTTGATCGTAATGTTGGTCTTGGGATAAGTATGCGCAGAGTCAAAACATCGAGAAACAACTCAAGCAATCGAGTCTGATCCTGAGGTATGTTTTTTGGCATTTTTCACTCAGTCATCAATGTCCAGCTTGAGCGCTTTGGCCACCTTGATCCAATCATCAGCGCTGAACAGATTGATGTTCTGATCCAGCAGGTTCAGGGTGGCGTCATTGAAGCTGGCGTTGGTGATCCTTTTCTTGGTCACATCTCGCACCGCGCGGGTCAATGCCGCGTTGCCTGGGGTATCCGCGCCCAAGCCGGCTTCCACGAAGCGCTGACCGAAATAACGCAGCGGGTTGGGATTATCCGTGCCCGGATAGACCGTATCGCCCTGCGCGCTCAAAAGATGGATATTGCCGTCTTCATCCCGGCTGTTGAGCAGCCCCATCAGTTTGGTATTCTCACGGCGGGTCAACTCGTTTCCCTGGCGGGCCAGGCTGGGGTCTTTCTTCACGAACCGGGCATAGGTCAAGGATTCCAGTGTATTGTTGATTAATTCTTCCCGATTACTATTGGCAGGATCTTGATGCAGGCCTTCATGGCCCAATGCAGAGCCCAACAGACGAATATCTTCGTGTTGATAGATGCTATTGACGATAATTTTGCCGTGACCGGTTCCATCGTCAACGACTTGCGCAATTGCACTGCTCGGTGTCGGCACTCCGAATTCCACGCTGGAGTAAACATCGCTTTTAATTGCGTCAATCGAACCTGCTAGCGGAGAGCCCGGCAGTGTCGCCAATGCTGCCCGCAACCGCGCATCCGGCATCTTGGCCTCGAGGGCCGGATCGTTAATGACCTTCAGCCCAGCCCGTCCGGATATTTGATTAACCTGCCAGCTCAACTGTTGTTCTGTGATCGGTGTATCGGGAGCTGGTGCCGGCTCCGAGGGCGCCGCCGCAGAGTAGGTCTCAGGCATAAATAAGTCTACGTCCGTCGGCGCGAACGGAGGGGCTTCCAGGAGTTCTTTCGCACTGGGCGGCCTGACATGCGGCGGCTTGTTGGCATTGATCCAGGCCTCATAGTCAGGTCTGGATTTACCCGCCCGATATTCAATTACATTTTGGGCCTGGTGACCAGCTCCCGTCTGCACCTGATCGGCATACGCGGATAAGCCAGCCGAAGCGAGCGCGATTGCAATAACTGTGTGTCTCATTTTCATGTTAACAACCTCACGGTAAGATTTGCTCTAACCAGGGCGGTAGATCTGTGTGCCTTGCGATAGAAGATCCACACCCATTTTTCAACTGAGTCGTGCCGGGTAGATGCCCCGCATGGAAAGCGGAAGCCAGACAGGCTCTGTTATGGACCACTA
>JBAQYH010000281.1:0-3084 GCA_049299935.1 Methylobacter sp.
GTATGTGACATACATGATAGATGATATGGAGCTTTTTCATGCTGGGCGCTAGAGTATTCAAGTGGTAAATAATGTGAATTTAACGTTTCCATCGAATGTTGTGCATTAAACTTCAATGCCAAGGTTAGTCATAAATTTTTGCGCACTCCTGAGCCGAGATAAAACTTCTTCTTCATTCCGAATATAGAGTGTATTGCCGGAATGCACATTCTTTCCATCCAGCACAACGAGTCTCCTCTCGAACGGCAAATAACTAAAAGTCCTGAAGCCGTACTCCAACATGCGTTTATGCAGATGATCTTCGTCAACCCCATAACGTTCGCCGCTGCCGTTCAATTCCATGATCACGGCAAACAAGGACTTGCGGGATAAGACCTTATCGGCTCCGGCAATAACATCCGCTTCAAAACCCTCCACATCGATCTTGATAATCCTGGGTTCAAAATCCGATAAGACATCGTCCAGTTTTTCCATTTTTACATCAATCGATCCACCATCCTCCTCCGACTCAGTCAAAACATGGTTGACCGTATCGAACTTGGAAGTGAAGCGCAAGCTTCCGCTCTCCTGTCCAATTCCGACATTCAACGCAACAACCAGATCACCGATTCCGTTCAAATTGATATTGTCGAGCAAATGCCTGAACGTGCCGGGAATCGGTTCGACCGACACGCAGCACGCTCCGACCACACCGCCAGCCAAAACCGTATAAGAACCGATATTCGCCCCGACATCCACAAAACCGTCAGTTTCCCGGAGAGCATGAAGGACAAAAGACATATCCTCAAATTCATGCAGTCCGCAATAGATGTTTTGCGTCGCCCCGGTCATTCCTGGGCTGACCAAGAGTCGAGTTCGATCAACAAAATGCTTTACAACAGGAGCCCCCACCAAGCGGCTGCCAATTTGCCAGTGAGCGAAGCGCACCATTGATGCCAGCTTTCGATTGGCATTCAGCGGATGGTTAAGAATAAAGCCAAGCGTATTCAATATTCCCATCAACTATTCCCCCTCAGATGCGCAATCATCTCTTCCGACTTGGACACCAACGTGTTCGCCCACCGTTTTGGCGTGAATTGCAATGACATCCGATAGCTGTTCTCGCCCATTATGCTTCGTTCGCTTTCGCTCAACGAGCTATAACGCAGCAGAGCATTTGCCAATTCATCCACATCCCCGGCTTCAACGACATAACCGTTGTATCCGTGTTGAACAAGGTGAACCGAAGCCCCCACCGCATCGGAAGCAATCACTGCCATCCCGGCGGCCGCTGCCTCATGCACCACGATAGCCCACCCGTCATAAGTGCTTGGTAAAATCAGGCAGCTCGCATCCATAAACTTCCGGGGCAAATCATCAGGCTGGCAGAACCCTTTCCGTTCTATACCGTCCACATCCTCCAACAGTCCGCTCAATGGTCCCATGCCATAGCATTTCAGCGGCCACGGATCGAAAGACATGTTCCGATATAGCTCATATGCCTGAACCAAAACATCCAGCCCCTTTTCAGGAGAAAACCTGCCAACAAAAACAAATGAACGGGATTCGGATACCGCTTTTTTCCGCTCAAAATGAACTGCGGAAAATTTTTCGTGATCGCAACTCAATAAGCCTCGTAATATATTTTTTTGTTTAAAGCCCAATTTGCGGGCAAAGATCGCCTGCCTCTCTCCAGCAACAAAAACAGCTTCGCAAATGGGGTGAAGATAAAGCCGCGATGTAAAAACACCCAGCCATTGTTTGGGCGTCCCCAACCAGGGCCTGTCCGAAGTGAATATTCGGACGGCTCTCCCCTTAAAGCGCTTAAGTGTTTGTCGGTAACCTTGGTTGTGCCAATTAGCACACAGAATCACGTCAGGCTGAAACTTCTCAAGGCGGGGAATCAATTCGTCGGCATCCGCCTCGTTTTCCCATTGATAACGATTTTCGATCCAACAGAAAATCGCTTCATCGAATGGCGCTTGCTTAGTAGTGCAACTATTTGCAACAAACAATTCGACCTTTTCCGTTTCCGACAATTCCTTGAGGCAAACATTCATATAACCGGACAATTCGGTCCACAACACGGCGACCCTCACTCAATTCCCCTTCAATATGTCCAAGATGCGAGTAAGGGTTACTCTCGGATTTATGATCCATTTTTCTATCAAATATATTTGCATGAGTAGTCTATCGACTAAATTCATTTCACGGCCCATCGCCTTGGCGAACAGACGATTGCAATCACTCCGGTATAACTCGGCCAACCGCCCAGAGCCGCTGATTGATGCCTCATGGATCCTGAAAGTAGCGATGTCCTCGTAAAAAACCCCAAATTTACGTCCATTGATAGCCATATCGAGCAACAACTCTCCATCCCAGCAAGTTCGATTCTCTTTATTGAAACCTTTTGCTTCGCAAAAAGCACTTCTCCTGAAAAATGCGCCCTGCTGAAAAAACGTGACAGCGCCATAAACGGCCAACCTTTTCGAGAAACGGGTCGGCATTATCCTTTTTATTACCGCTCCCGCAGCATCAACTATAAATCCGCTGCCGCAGGCCACGTCAATTTGCGGATGCTTTTCAAAATAATCCGCAACCTTGCTTAATGCTCCGGGAAGAAGCTCATCGTCCGCATTGATGAAACCGAAAATGTCACCCGTCGCATAGGAAAATCCCTTATTCAACCCGTCCGCCGGCCCGTTATCGGGTTCGTATACGGTTTGGGCTATTTGGGGCCGATAGCTCTCGATGAGATCCCGGCTCCCATCGGTCGAACCTGGATCGACCACGATATATTCCAGGTCATCAAAATCCTGCGTGACGATTGAGCAAATCGCCCGTTCCAAAAACTGTGCCTGATTGTACGAAATGGTGACGATAGAAATCTTCACGCGCGCCTCTTCGTTGTTATTGACTGTCTCGACATAGTCAAAGCAAATATCATCAAAGATAAATCGTAGGCCGCGTACACTCGTCCTTCCGCGCCGAAAGGCGAAAATGGAATATTCCACAACAAGTTAAAAGCCACAAACGTTATCAGAGGCGCCAAGGTGGCGTTTGCGGCATAAATCGCAATCAGGCTGCGTACGGTAAGCATTAGCC
>JBAQYH010000282.1:0-10634 GCA_049299935.1 Methylobacter sp.
ATTTGGCCAAGGCAGGGTTTTCCGGTTCGCGCTGCTGCATCGCATTGATATTGACCTCGGTGGCGGCGGATACCAACGTGCCGCAGACCACGCCATGCGGGATAGGAAAGTAAGCGCCCAGCGGCGAGGCCAAGCCGTGTACCGAGCCCAGGCCCACTTGAGCCAAGGTGATGCCGGACAGCAAGGCCGCGTAAGCCATCGCGCCGCGGCCCTGACTGGCGGCCGGTTCGTTACCTTCCCACGCAGCAAAAAAACCTTCTTTAACGGCGGTCATGCCGCTCCAGGCCAGCGCGTCAACAAAGGGGTTGGCTTTCAGCGAGACGTAGGATTCCAACAGTTGGGTGAACGCGTCCATGCCGTCGGCTGCGACCAGTTCGCGGGGACAGCTCGCTAACAAATCGGGATCGATTACTGCGTATTCGGGGATTAAGCATTCATCACGGAAGGATTTCTTGAAGCCGTCTGGGCCTTGTACGCTCAGCACCGAATTTTTGGTTGCCTCGCTGCCGGTTCCTGCGGTGGTCGGAACGGCGATAAAAGGGGTGCTGGGGCCGTGGTACGGGACGTTCTTGCCGACGCCTTCGAGGTGATCCATGACCGAATTGCCGTGCGGCAGCAGTCCGGCTATGGCTTTCGCGGCATCGAGCACGCTGCCGCCGCCGATGGCGATAACCACATCAATAGATTCGCCGCGAAACTGGCTCACCGCCTGGTCGACCAGTGTCGGCGACGGTTCGCCGGAAACGGTGAAATGCAGCCAGTTAATTCCCTTGCTTTCCAGCGCGTGGGTGAAAGTTTGCCAGCGCGGCGTGGCGCAGAAAGATTGTTTGCCGGTCACCAGTAAGGCGGTACGGCCATAGGTCGTCGCCAGCGCAGGGACTTCATTGATACGGCCGCTGCCGTAGCTGATGCGCGGCAAACGCGAGATAGAGAAAGAAGCAAATTGCATAGTGTTATCCTTGCGGGAAGAGGCCGTCGTAACGGACGCCTTGGCGCGGCTGGGCCATCCAGTCCGCCACGGTATCGCGCCAAGTTAAATAATGGGGTGTTTGCTTGTGGGCCGCCGCATCCTCGGCAGACGCATAGGCTTCATAAAGGACAAAGTGGCCGAGATTTTCGGGGGATTGCAGTACGTCGAATCGGCGGTTGCCGGGCTCTTGGATCGAAGCTTCATGGTTGAGCCGTGTGGCGGCAATAAAATCATCGATATGAGCGGGGTCTACTTGAACATGAACCAAGGTAACGTGCATAGCGGCGCCTTTATGAGTTATGAATGTGGCGGATATTATACTTCAGGCAACGTCGTTTCCGGTTTTTGAAAATCACTGGTCACTTTGATTTTGCCTGCGGCTACATTGAAGGGATTAGGCTTGTAAGGTATGAGATAATATATAGCGCTGAACTGGGTAAGAATGATTTTCTCTCGTTCCCACGGGTTGCGTCATTGCCATTAAGTTAAAAAATATTTAACCAGCAGAATGTTAGTCGAGTAGGGCGGGCTGTGCGGCCTACAGCTGCGGAACTTTGTAAAGGATCGGCTGCGATTCGCGGCGCAGCGCGCCTTAAACTGCATTCCCACGCGGCGCGTGGGAACGAGATAATAATGATTCATCAAGCTTCAATCGATCTGCAAATCCCCTTCCATGATGTCGACATGATGGAAGTAGTCTGGCACGGGTATTACGCCAAGTATTTTGAAATCGCACGCTGCGCGCTGCTGGAAAAAATCGATTACAACTATCCGCAAATGCGCGATTCGGGCTTCGCGTGGCCGGTCATCGATCTAAGCATCCGTTATGCGCAACCGGCGGTATTCGGTCAAACCATTACGGTAAGAGCCCAAATCGTCGAATGGGAAAACCGCTTGAAAATAAACTACCTGATCACCGATAAGTCTACAGGCCTAAGGCTGACCAAAGGCCATAGCGTTCAGGTGGCCGTAGACTTGGCAACCAAGGAAATGTGCTTTGTATCGCCAGCGGTGCTGTTTGAAAAGCTAGGGTTGGAGGCGGCTTGATTTTAATAAAAAGCGTTGTTGTATTTACTGGTATCCGGTCAAGGCGTTGCTGTCACCTGACTTGGCAAAAGCGCCGATGCTGCCGGGTTTGCGAAACCCGGAAAACTCAGGTATACGATCCTTTGGATTAAACACAAAGATGAAAAACTATTTTTAGGATTGCGCCATGCAAACAACCGTTACTATTGATGATCAGCAGTTAAAAAGCTTGATGCTTTACACTCATTCCAATACTGAATCCGAAGCTATTTATAAAGCTATTCAAACCTATTTGCAGCAGGCAAAGCGGCAGCAGGATTTATTAGCGTTGCGTGGACAAGTCGATATTGAGGATAACTGGCAAGCGTTGCGTGATTTGGAAATCAATAAATGACTGATGGTTTGGTTTTAGTCGATACTTGCGCCTGGATTGATTTTTTACGTTATCAGGAAGGTGAGTTGGGAAATCAAGTGGCTGTTTTAATAGAAAATAATCAAGTAGCTATGACGGGCGTGATTATTGCCGAATTGCTGCAAGGCGTTAAAACTGAAAAACAGCAGCAACAAATTAATCTTTTGATAAATTCTGTAACATCTTTCCCTACTCAGGAGATTGATTGGGTAAATGCCGGATTGTTGTTGCAAGAGCTTAGAAGTAGAGGGATTACCCTGCCTTTGACAGATGCGTTAATCGCTGTTATTGCCCAGCGTTATCAGGCAAAAGTATTGACGATCGATAAACATTTCGACCATTTAGCGGTTGAATTCTATGTTTAGAGATGTTCTGTTTGAATTAAGCTGCCGCTATATTTTGACCGCGTTTTTAAAAGCGGCGTTGCTGTTTTTTCTGTTGGCAGGTCAAAGTTACGCTGATGATGTGTTAACTCAAATCGCCGTACGATTGGCAAAAACGCCGATCACCCAGGGCGACTTTCACCAGCAAAAACAGCTGAAGGTTTTACATAAGCCTTTAATTTCCACGGGGTCGTTTACGTACGACCAAAGCAAGGGCGTTATCTGGAAGACCTTGACGCCGGTCGCGTCGCTATTGCTGGTCAATGAGTCGAAGCTATTGACAGGGCAGGGCGAGCAAGCGGTGCCGGCGGCTTTCGGCAAGGTGTTCAAGGCCATGCTGGGCGGTGACCTAGCGGGGCTGACCGACGGCTTTAGCGTGACCGGAACCGATCAAAAAACGTCCTGGCAGCTGGAGTTAACCCCCAAGGATGAGATGTTGAAAAAAATCATCAGCACGATGGTTCTGTCCGGCGATACCGAGCTGCGTGACCTGGAAATACGCGAAGCAGGCGGCAACATCACTCGCATCAGCTTCGATCACATCACGCATCCCGCCCAATTAACCGATGAGCAACAAGCCGATTTTGAACGTTTATCACCCTAAGTTGACCGCAGGAGTTTGGCTGGCAGGAATGCTGGTCATCTGCATTCTCGGCGTCCAGGCGTTGACTAAAGACTGGCTGGAAACCGGCTTTCTAGCGTTATTGCCAACCGGCGAACAGCAGCCGGAAATCGCCAAAGCCACGCAGCAACATAACGAGATGTCGAACCGGAAAGTGGTCTGGCTGGCGGGCGCGGCGACGTCCGGGGAAGCCATTGCTCATGCACAAAAGCTTAAACAGAAGCTGGAGCAGAGCACGCTGTTTAACAAGGTGGTGCTGGAGTTTCCCCAGCAGCAATACATCAAGCAGTATCAGCAGCTGTTTCCTTATCGCTATCAGCTGTTGGATGCGCAAACCCAAGATATGCTGGCTAAAAACCCGGAAGATTTAATCCGGCAAAATCTGGAGATACTCAACAGCCCAATCGGGCAGATGCAGGCGGCCGACCTGGAGCGCGATCCGTCGCTGATATTCAGCCGTTATTTCAGCGCGCAAAATCCGGTCAAGCTGAATTTGGAGCAGGGCATCGTCGTGTTGTCCGACCGGCACCGGTTTTGGGCGCTGTTATTGACCGATTTACAGGATGAAAGGTTGCAGCTGGATAAACTGGAAACCTTGGCTGGCCTGGTTGACGGCGCCACCGAGCAAGTCAAAACGGCGGGCGGCGAGTTGCTGGTTTCCGGCATGGCGTTGTTTACCGCGCATGGCGCCGAGTCGGCCAAACAGGAAATTTCCACGGTCGGCATAGGTTCGAGCCTCGGCATTATCGTGTTGTTGTGGGCGGCTTTCCGAAGCGTCAGGCCGTTGCTGTTATCGAGCCTCGCAATCGGCAGCGGCTTATTGGCCGCGTTGGTTATCTGTGTGTTGTTTTTCGGTAAAATACATATCCTGACGCTGGTTTTCGGCGCCAGCCTGATCGGCGTTGCCGACGACTATGCGCAACATTTTTTGTGCGACAGTTTCGGCGAGAAGGACTGGAATCCCCGGAAGGGCTTAAAGTTTATCTTGCCGGGACTGACCTTGGGGCTCGCAAGCAATCTGCTGAGTTATGCGGGCCTCGGTTTTTCGCCGTTTCCAGGCTTGCAGGAAGTCGCGTTGTTTTCCGCTATCGGTTTGCTGGTCGCCTGGCTGACGGTGGTGCTGCTGTTTCCGTTGCTGTTGACCGGGTTCACATTCGATCATCAGCCGGGCATACTTAAGCTGACCACCTATTGGGAGGAACGCTGGCCGCTTTGGGTATTCAAAAACCGGCGTTGGCTAGGCTTGATGTTGGCAGTTTTTATCGCGGGCGGTCTGTGGCTGCTGACGCCGCAGGATGATGTGCGCCTGCTGCAATCGCCACCGGCCGAGTTGCTTCGCACCGCCGATAAGATCCGGTCTTTATTTCCGATGAGTCCTGACAGCCAGTTTTTTCTGGTGTCGGGGAAGGATCAAACCGACTGGCATCAAAACGAACAAACACTGCTTAAACGCCTGGATGCGGTAAAACAGCAAAAAGCGCTGACAGCTTATGAAGGGTTGAGCAACTATTGGCCCGATGCTGATCGGCAACAGCAAAATTACCGGCTGTTAAAGCATCAGCTGTACGACTCAGGCTTGCTTGAACGCTACATGACCGATCTTGGATTTGACCAGACGGCAGTGCAAGCCGAACTCAAACAATTTGCCGCAGCAGAGCGCAATACGCTGGCCTTGCCGGAGTGGCTGGCGGCTGCCGATGAAAACAAGCGGCAGTTGTGGCTGGGCTGTGATTCCGGTCGCTGCCAAAGCACGGTTGCGTTAATCGGCATCAGCGATGTCAGCGCATTGACGGCGCTACAGGATTTGCCGGGCGTAGTCTGGGTGGATCAGGTCGAGTCGGTATCGTCATTGTTTGCGCGTTATCGGATCAGGGCCAGCGGCTTGTTGCTGGTTGCTTTCTGTCTGGCCTCGCTGGGTTTGGGCTACAAGTTCGGCTGGCGCAATGGCGCAACCATCATGTCGGTGCCGGTTGCGGCGCTGGCGGTTTCGCTAGCCATGCTGGGCTGGTTCGACCAGTTGTTCAGCCTGTTCAACCTGTTTGCGTTGTTGCTGGTGCTGGGCATCGGCGTCGATTACGGGCTGTTCTTTTTCATGGCGGGCGACAGGCGCGCCAGCACTTCGCTGGGGGTGACGCTTTCGGCATTAACGACTTTGCTGGCGTTCGGCTTGTTGGCGGCCAGTTCCACCGAGATCGTGCATGCGTTCGGGTTTACGGTAACTGCGGGTATTGTAACGGCGCTGCTATGCGCGCCATTGATTGGGCTTAAGGAATATAAAAAATAACATGACAAACACTAATAAAGGCGAAATTATCATCATCGGTGCCGGGCCGTCCGGCAGTATCGCCGGTGCATTGCTGCAAAACCAGGGCTTTAAAGTGACCATTCTGGAACGCTTGCTGTTTCCGAGATTCAGTATCGGTGAAAGCCTGTTGCCGCAGTGCATGGAATTCATCAAGCAGGCCGGGATGCTGGACGCGCTCGTCGACGCCGGTTTTCAGTACAAAAACGGTGCGTCTTTCGTATGTCGGGACCTGCAAACCGAGTTTTCCTTCGAAGACAAATTCAGCCCCGGCATGGGTACCACGTTCCAGGTGCAGCGCGGCCGGTTCGACAAGCTGCTTGCCGATGAAGCCGTGCGCATGGGCGTCGACATCCAGTGGCAGATGGAGGTGCTGGCGGCCGATTTTTCCGCCGACCGGCCTGAACTTACGGTGCGCAACAGCCACGGCGAGGTTGTGACCTACCGTGCCGACTTTGTGCTCGATGCCAGCGGTTTCGGGCGTATCTTGCCCAGGTTGCTCGATCTGGAATCGCCGTCCGGGTTTCCGGTCAGGCAAGCCTTGTTCGGGCATATTCAAGACCGGATCGGCGAAGGCCAATTCGACCGGAACAAAATCCGCATCACGGTGCATCCCGAGCACAAGGATGTCTGGTATTGGTTGATCCCGTTCAGCAACGGCCGCAGCAGCGTGGGAGTGGTTGCGGAACCGGAATTTCTTCAGGGCTGGGACAATAACGACCAGGCCTTGAAAGACATCATCCATCAAGACCCCAGCTTGACCGCTTTGCTTCAGAACGCCGTGTTCGATGAAAAAATCAATACCATCGTAGGCTATTCCGCCAATGTAAAAAGCCTGTACGGCAAGGGCTATGCGTTGCTCGGCAATGCCGGCGAGTTCCTGGACCCGGTATTTTCATCCGGCGTTACCATTGCGATGAAATCGGCCAGTTTGGCTGCGGATATTTTGGTCAGGCAGTTTAACAATGAAACAGTGGACTGGCAGCAGGATTACGCCGAGCCCTTGCAGCGCGGCGTCAATACCTTCCGGGTGTTTGTCGATGCCTGGTATGACGGCCGTTTTCAGGATGTGATCTTTCACCCAGGGCAGCAGCCTGAAGTTAAGGCGATGATCAGTTCCATATTGGCCGGTTATGCCTGGGATGAGAATAATCCTTACGTTAAAAACGCGCGTTCGAGGTTGGATACGCTGGTTGAACTATGCCGATAAGGATTTTGAGTGCTAGTTCCCAAGCTCCAGCTTGGGAATTCGGTGCGGGAAGCTCCAGCTTCCTGTCTCGCGAAGCTGGAGCTTCGTTACCTGGGTTCCCAAGCTGGAGCTTGGGAACCAGCGTAATATGTATTTTTTTACTATGGTTATCCGGCTGTGCGCTGATGCAATCTGAGCAAGTTAGCGCTAAACCGGAATTGATGCCGATCGCGCAGCCCTTAGGCCCGGCCAGACGGATCGTGCAGCAGATCAACGCGGTGTGGGCGGATCGGCAGGAATCCATGGTGGCGGTCCTTGAGCTGGATGCGCGGCATATCGCGATGGCCGGACTCAGCAATGACGGCTTGAGCCTGTTCAATTTGACTTACGACGGCAACACCGTAGTGTCCGATAAAAGTCCGTTATTGCCGGAGTCGGTCGCCCCGGAATTTATCATTACCGATCTGCAGCTGGTTTATTGGCCGATTGCATCGTTGCAAAAAAAACTCCCGGCCGGATGGCGCTTGGAAGTAGCCGATAAAAAACGCGTTTTAACTATCCGTGGTAAAAAACAAGTTGAAGTTAATTATTTGTCCCCCGACCCTGTTTGGCCTAAAGCCGTCGAACTGGTCAATTTCCAGTACAATTACCGCCTGAACATTAAAACCATAAGTTATGACCTTATACCTGAATGACTTAGGCCTGTTGTGTGCGGCCGGCAACAGCAAAGCCGAGGTGTTAAGGCGCCTGCTGGCCGGTGACCGGTCGGGATTGGCGTCTAGCGACGAGTTTGGAACCCGTTGCTTTGTCGGCGCTGTTGCGGCTGAGCTCCCGGAAATCCCCCCCGGCCCCCCTTTTTCAAAGGAGGGGGGATGTGAACAATCTTTCACCTTTGGCAACACGAACTCGTTTTTTTTACCAAATAAGAATCCCCCCCCTTTGAAAAAGGGGGGTAAGGGGGGAATTTATAATTGCCGGAATAATCGCCTGCTGCTCGCGGCATTAAGCCAGATCGAACCGACGGTGACGCACATGATCGCCCGGTTCGGCGCCGATCGTATCGGCATCGTGCTGGGTACCAGTACATCGGGGGTACGCAATACCGAGCTGGCGTTGGACGATTGGGCCAAAAACGGCGTATTGCCGGATCAATTTCATTACAAGCAGCAGCAAATGGGCGCCGGGGCGGATTTTTTGGCCGATTTTCTGGGCGTACAAGGACCGGCCTACACGATCTCCACGGCCTGTT
Source organism: Methylobacter sp. (assembly GCA_049299935.1). GTDB lineage: Bacteria > Pseudomonadota > Gammaproteobacteria > Methylococcales > Methylomonadaceae > Methylobacter_A. Next base: position 8,154 of record JBAQYH010000282.1, read on the forward strand.
CTTCCAGCGGCAAGGCGTTTGCGTCGGCCCGGCGCTTAATCAGGCAGGGCTTATGCGATGCGGTTATCGTGGGTGGGGCCGACAGTTTGTGCGGCTTGACCGTTAACGGCTTTGCGGCGCTGGAATCGATCAGCAGCGGACTTTGCAAGCCGTTCGGCCTGCACCGCGACGGCATTAATATCGGCGAAGCGGTCAGCTTGTTCGTGTTGAGTCAGGAACCCGGTCCGGTCGTATTGCAAGGCATAGGCGCAAGCAGCGATGCCTATCATTTTGCCGCGCCGGACCCGGACGCAACCGATGTGGTCAGGGCCATGCAGATTGCGCTGGATGATGCAGGTAAAACGCCGGCACAGATCGATTACCTGAATCTGCACGGCACGGCCACGTTATTGAACGATGCGATGGAAAGCAAAGCCGTGAATGCCTTGTTCGGGCCCAAGGTGGCGGCAAGCTCCAGCAAGGGCATGACCGGGCATACGCTGGGCGCAGCCGCCGCATTGGAACTGGCATTCTGTTGGCTGTTGCTGAACCATGACGATGATCAAGGCGCGCTGATTCCGAATATCAACGATGACGAGCCGGACCCGGCGTTGCCCGAATTGAACCTGGTCAAAAAAGGAGGGGCTCTGGGGCGCAGGATCAATACCTGCCAAAGCAACTCGTTTGCGTTCGGCGGCAATAACTTGTCTATTATCGTGGGGCGTGCATGAACGCGGTTGCCGACCTGATTCCGCATACCGGCAGCATGGTGTTGCTGGACCGTATTGTCGATTATGACGATCAGGGCTTGACGGCCGAACTGGCAGTGCGCGGCGACGGTTTGTTAGGCGGTGATGATAAAGCCGTCCCAGCCTGGGCCGGAATTGAATACATGGCCCAAGCGATAGCCGCCTATGCCGGGGCGATGGCAAGGCAGGCCGGTGAGCCGATACGGCTGGGTTTCCTGCTGGGCACCCGGCGTTACAGCAGCAATGTTGCCGCATTTAAGGTCGGTTCGGCGCTGACGATACAGGTGAAAAAAATCATGCAGGATGATAACTTAGGGGTTTTCGACTGCCGGATTTTGGGGGAGGGCGTGGAAGTTACGGCTAACCTCAATGTTTATCAACCGCCGTTAAACAACACATGAGTACAACATGAATAAAACCGTTTTAGTGACCGGCTCCAGCCGGGGCATTGGTAAAGCGATTGCGTTATATCTGGCTAAACAGGGCTTCGATTTGGTCATCCATTGCCGCAGCCGGCGAGCACAGGCCGAGGAAGTTAAAACCGAAGTCGAGCAGCTGGGCCGCCTAGCCCGGATTTTGCAATTCGACATTGCCGACCGCGCGCAATGCAGCGAACAACTCAACCAGGATATTGAAAACCACGGCGCTTATTACGGCGTGGTGTGCAATGCCGGCATCACTGCCGATAACGCGTTTCCGTCGCTGACCGGCGAACAGTGGGACAGCGTGATTCACAGCAATCTGGACGGTTTTTACAATGTCTTGCAGCCGGTGGTGATGCCGATGGTCAGACGGCGGGGGCCTGGGCGCATCGTCACTTTATCGTCGGTTTCCGGATTGATGGGTAACCGCGGCCAAGTCAATTACAGTGCGGCCAAAGCCGGTATTATCGGTGCGACCAAGGCACTGGCTCTGGAACTGGCAAAGCGCGACATCACCGTCAATTGCGTGGCGCCGGGCCTTATCGAGACGGAAATGGTCAGCGAACTGCCGCTGGATGAAATCAAAAAAATGATTCCGGCGCGCCGGGTCGGCAGCCCCAAAGAAGTTGCGGCAGTCGTGGCTTTTTTAATGTCCGAAGATGCCGCCTACGTGACCCGTCAGGTCATTTCCGTCAATGGTGGGTTATGTTGAAACGCGTGGTGGTGACCGGCATGGCGGGAATTTCGCCGATAGGCAACGACTGGCCGCAAGTTGCCGAACGCCTTAAAAACAGGTCTACCGGCATTCAGTTCATGCAGGACTGGGACAAGTACCAAGGCCTGAACACCCGCCTGGGAGGGCCTGCCGATTTTACCAAGCCTGAGCATTATTCCCGCAAGCAGGTTCGCTGCATGGGGCGTGTTGCCTTAATGGCCACTCGAGCAACCGAATTGGCGCTCGGCGATGCCGGTTTGCTGCATGACGATTGCCTTAGCAGCGGGCAGATGGGTATTGCCTACGGCAGCTCGTCGGGCAGCCCGGATGCGATCGCCGAGTTCGGCCATATGCTGCTCAATCATGCGACCGGCGGCTTGAATGCCACCTCGTATATCAGGATGATGAGCCATACCGCCCCGGTCAATATCAGCCTGTTTTTCGGCATTAACGGCAGGATTTACACCACTTCAAGCGCCTGCACCTCAGGCAGTCAGGGCATCGGTTATGCTTATGAGGCGATAAAATTCGGCCGGCAAAAACTGATGGTGGCGGGCGGTGCGGAAGAGCTCTCGGCCATCCAGTCCGCCGTATTCGACACCTTGTTTGCAACCAG
>JBAQYH010000283.1:0-2021 GCA_049299935.1 Methylobacter sp.
TATACGGTATTTTTGATCATCGAGCTATTCTTGATGCTTAAATTCATCAAGTTAGGCCCCAGCAGCCTGCATAAAGGCCGTTACCATTTTGAAATCGCCACAGGAGCATCACTATGATTTTCGATTATGAAACCCTGCGCTTGATCTGGTGGGCTTTATTAGGCGCTTTACTGATCGGCTTTGCGATTACCGACGGCTTTGACCTGGGCGTAGCGGTATTATTGCCCTTTTTAGGCAAAAACGATACCGAACGCCGCGTGATCATCAATTCCATCGGAGCAACCTGGGAAGGCAACCAGATTTGGCTGGTAACCGGCGGCGGTGCACTGTTTGCGGCTTGGCCTCTCGCCTATTCCGTGGCGTTTTCGGGATTTTATTTCGCCTTGTTACTGACCTTGTTTGCGTTATTCCTGAGGCCGATAGGCTTTGATTACCGCAGCAAACTGCCCAGCCCAAAATGGCGCAGCAACTGGGATATTGCGTTGTTTGTCGGAGGATTCGTTCCGGCGTTGATTTTCGGAGTGGCGTTCGGCAACTTATTGCAAGGCGTGCCGTTCCACTTCGATCACGATATGCGTATCTTTTATACCGGCTCGTTCTGGGCATTGTTAAACCCTTTCGCCTTGGCCGCTGGATTGGTGAGCTTATCGATGCTGGTTATGCACGGTGCGGTCTATTTGCAGCTAAAAACCGAGGGCGACATTAACCGGCGCAGTAAAAAAGTAGTCACTGTTTCTGCAATCATAACGTTAGTCATTTTTGCGGTCGCGGGCGTCTGGGTCGCCAATATTGACGGCTACCATATCACCACTGAAATCCTCCCTAACGCGCCTTCCAACCCACTGGCAAAAATAGTGTCTAAAGAGCCTGGATTATGGCTGGACAACTATGCGCATTATCCAGTGTTGTGGATTATTCCGGCACTGGCTTTTATTGCAGGAATTGCGACCATCGTGCTGTCAAAAGCCGACCGCACAGGCCTGGCATTTATAACCAGTTCATTGGTATTGGCTTCGGTTATTTTAACCGCGGGCGTGTCGATGTTTCCGTTCCTGATCCCGTCAAGCTCGGCTTTGAACAGTTCGTTGACCGTATGGGACGCCAGTTCCAGCCTGACCACCTTGAAAATCATGTTCGGGGTAACAGTGGTTTTTTTACCCATCGTTGTTGCTTACACCACGTGGGTGTTCCGTGTATTGCGCGGCAAAGTCACGCTGGAACATATTCAACAAAACGATCATACGGCTTATTAGGAGATTGCTATGTGGTATTTCACCTGGATACTTGGATTATTACTGGCCTGCTCATTGGGCATTATCAACGTGCTGCGGCTGGAAGCCCAGGAAACATGGGATAGAGAACATATCCCGTTAGACCCGTTAACCCAGCTAATGACCAAAGAAACGATGCTGGGCCGGTTAAAGGAAAAAGTCGAAAACTCCAAACGCAACGGCTTTCCTTTTTCGGTGCTTTTTATCAGCTTAAAGGATTTTAAAACCCTGCATGACGACCTGCCCGACTACGAAATGGATGCGATATTGCGCGGCGTGGCCGATTGCTTCAAGAGCGACATCAGGGCCGGCGTCGATATTGCGGCGAGAATCGGCGAGCAAGACTTCCTGATCGCGCTGCCGGGTTCGCCGTTGAAAAAAGCCGAGCGGCTTGCCGGGCAGATTAAAAACGGAATTTCACAGCAAGTTAAAGCGCCCGGCCTGACGGTCGAAGCGTCGGTAGGCTTTGCCGAATACGCGGCCCGCCCTGTCGACGACGAATTCGCGGCAACAGCCAGTGAAGTCGATAACTTGATAAATGCCGCCGTTGCCAAGAGCGCTTGATAAACCGTAGGTTACGTTGCGCGTACCGTTTCTTTTTTACTCTGGTTCCCAAGCTCCAGCTCTCATCGTTATACACAAGTGTCTGCGGTAGACCGTCATTCCGGCAGGGATTGCCGGAATCCACGACTGCACGGATGCAGGAGGTAGAGCAACGCAGGAGCGGTTGCCGAGAGCACAGGGATGTGA
>JBAQYH010000284.1:0-2562 GCA_049299935.1 Methylobacter sp.
AGGTGATTTACGATGACAAAATAAAAGACCTTCATCATGCTTTGGGTTTGCATACCTTTATCTCCAGGGTGCAGGGCGGCAAGCACAAGGCAAAAAATGAAATCCGGGTGGCATCGCTGTTTAAAAATGTGCCGCTGGAATTTTTAAGGATGATCGTCGTGCATGAACTGGCGCATTTAAAGGAGAAGGATCATAACAAGGCCTTTTACAAGCTTTGCGAACACATGGAACCGGCTTACCACCAATTCGAGTTGGATACGAGGCTGTATCTGACTCACCTGGATTTATTCGGCAAGCTCTACTGATGAATTGGCAGGCCATTGTTCAGCACATCGAATCGGCGACCCGGCAGCCTTTTAAGTTGCTTAAGACCCAGCCGCTATCGGGCGGCGATATTAATGCCGCTTACCGCTTACAGGCCGAAGACCTAAGTTTTTTTGTCAAACTGAACAGTCCTGACAGGCTCCCGATGTTTGAGGCTGAAGCCGCAGGCTTGGAAGCCCTGGCGCAAACACAGGCCATCCGCGTACCGAAGCCTATTGCTTGCGGCAAAACGCCCGACCATGCCTTTTTGGTGCTTGAGTATGTCGCCTTGAATAACCTGAATAGCCGTGCCGCACAGTTGCTGGGCCAACAACTGGCGCAGCTGCATCTGCAAAAGCAGCCTTATTTCGGCTGGCACCGCGACAACACCATCGGCAGCACTGCACAAGTCAACGGCCAATACCACGACTGGATTGCCTTCTGGCAACAGCAACGCCTGGGGCATCAACTGGCATTGGCCGCTGCCAAGGGTTATGGCGGCCGCCTGCAAACGCTGGGCGAAAAACTCTGCGCCGATTTAGGGCCGTTGTTTTCCGGCTACCGGCCGCAACCGGCTTTGGTGCATGGCGACTTGTGGGGCGGCAATGCGGCCGCAGACGAACAGGGCAAACCGGTCATTTACGACCCGGCCTGTTACTTTGGCGACCGGGAAACGGATCTGGCGATGACCGAGTTATTCGGCGGCTTCGGCCCTGCATTTTATCAGGCTTATCAAGCCGTTTATCCGCTAGACCCGGGCTATGCAACCCGGAAAACGCTGTACAATTTATACCATATACTCAACCACCTGAACCTGTTCGGGCAAAGCTATCTGCATCAGGCAGAAAATATGATCAACAAATTATTGGCGGACCTATAGCCCCTCATTATAACAACCAGACCAACTTATTATCCGTCTAGCATTTTTATCGTATAAAATCGCGAAAAAGATCCCATTTTTTGCGTAAAAGTTGGATAATCAGACCTTTTATATTGCGACTGAGTACCGATGCCCCTCAATCTAACAGTACAGCAAATTTTTTCCTGGACTACACAGTTATCTGCCCAACAGGATTACCAGGCATTAACGCACAAATTTTTAGCCATTCTTGCTGATATACCGTGGATTGATAGCGCCGTTGCTTATGAAATTTATAACCACGAAAGAAAAAAACCGGGAGAAACGAACACTGTCCATGAGCTATTGATCAGACGATTTCCTTTGAATTTCACCAGAGACGATGAAGAAGACCATAACAGCCTACTTGCCGGGCTGGATCATACGACTGATTTAAATCTCAGCACTCCAGATGAATCCGGTTTATATGCATGGGCTATTCTTTTCATCAGAGGAAGCGGCGGCCCTGAACGCGCTATTCATCTTGAAGGCGCATTCAACCAAGAGATGCTTGAATTACTGGGCTATCTTCGAGGAATCTATCGAAATCTGGTCATCTTACATGACAGCAAGGAACGGGATGTGTTGACTAAACTGCCTAACCGGCAGTCGTTAGACGCTCGTTTGTTACAAGTTTGCGAGCATTACAGCGACTATCAAGTCATTGATAAATCGGAGGAGAAAAGCTCGTGGATTGCGATACTGGACATTGACCATTTCAAACGCGTTAATGACGATTTCGGTCATTTGTATGGGGACGAAGTGCTGCTGATCTTCAGTCAATTAATGGGAAAATGCTTTCGTTACAATGATTTTCTGTTCCGCTTTGGCGGCGAAGAATTTGTTGTTATCTTGAATTTAGCCAGCCAGGAAACAGCGGTAAATGTGTTTAACCGCTTCCGGGAGTCGGTTGCAAACTACAACTTCCCCACTGTCGGCCGCGTCACTGTCAGCATTGGTTTAACCCATGTTGACGGCGTATCCATGCCTACGACCCAATTGGATCATGCCGATAAAGCGCTTTATCACGCCAAAGAAAATGGCAGGAACAGGGTAATTTTGTATGAAGACATGTCAGATCTGGTACAAAATAACGACTCCAGTGAAATTGAATTGTTTTAATAACCCGCACCAGTACCCCCCATCAAGCTAAACAGCCGGCACCTTATAATTCGGTAATGGCGATCAGCTATTTTTAACATCGCACTCATCCATGGGAAGCAGCTAATGGCCGATATAAAATCCCCAACCGTTTCAAATCCCGGCGTATTAATCCCGGTCAATCCAGCCATTGAAAATTATATGCACAGTTTACTGAGGCATACCGATCATCCGGTGTTAACCGATATGGAGGCGCTGGC
>JBAQYH010000285.1:0-2624 GCA_049299935.1 Methylobacter sp.
TCATGCCGCCTTTGTATGAAGGGGATCTTTTATACATGCCGACCACTTTTCCCGGCATCTCGATCACCAAAGCCAAGGAAGTGTTGCAGCAGACCGACAAAATACTGAAAACATTTCCCGAAGTGCAGCAGGTGTTCGGCAAGATCGGCAGGGCTGAAACGGCAACCGACGCCGCCCCGTTAATGATGGTGGAAACGACCATCCAGCTAAAACCCCAAGAACAGTGGCCTAATCCGACGCTAACCGCGCGGCAACTGATGGACAAAATGGACAAGGCGATTCATTTTCCCGGCTTGACCAACGCATGGACCATGCCGATTAAAAACCGTATCGATATGCTGGCCACCGGCATCAAAACGCCGGTAGGCATCAAGGTTTCCGGCCCCGACCTGAATGTTTTGCAGTCCCTGGCGCTGCAAATTGCAGAGGCGATGAAAACCTTGCCGGAAACACTGTCAGCCTACGGCGACCGGGCGGTCGGCGGCTATTTCCTGGATTTCGATATTAACCGCGAAGCGGCCGCGCGTTACGGTTTGACCACCGGCGATGTGCAGGACGTCATTCAAAGCGCTATCGGCGGCATGAACATCACCGAAACCGTTGAGGGCCTGGAGCGTTACCCGGTCAACCTGCGTTATCCGCGCGATTTGCGCGATAACCTGGAAGCGTTGCGGCGGGTATTAATCCCCACGCCGACAGGCAGCCAGATACCCTTGACTTCAGTGGCGGACATCAACTTCAAACGCGGCACGGATGTGATTAAAACCGAAGATGCACGGCCGAATGCCTGGGTCTATGTGGACATCAAGACTTCCGATATAGGCGGCTATGTCGAGCTGGCGAAACAAAAACTGGCTGAACGCATCACGCTGCCGGCAGGTTACACGGTCGCCTGGTCAGGCCAGTTCGAATACATGGAGCGCGCGGCAGAACGGTTGCGTATAGTAGTCCCCATCACCTTGCTGCTGATTTTTATCCTGTTATACGGTGCTTTCCGCAACATAACCGAACCGTCCATCGTTATGCTGGCTATTCCTTTCAGCCTGATCGGCGGAATATGGTTTGTGTACTGGCTCGGATTCAATCTGTCGATTGCCGTCTATGTCGGTTTTATCGCCCTCGCCGGTACGGCCGCCGAAACCGGCGTCATGGTGCTGAGTTTTATCGATATTGAAATTGACAAGCTGCGGGAGCAAAAACAGGCGCCCTTGACCGGCGACGAAATCAGGACCGCTACAGAAGCCGCCACCGCTATGCGGGTGCGCCCGGTAACGATTACTTCGCTTGCCAACATCGTGGGTTTAATCCCCATTATGTGGGCCACCGGCGCAGGTGCCGACGTCACCCAGCGCATCGCCGCTCCGGCGCTGGGCGGGATGTTGACCGTGCTGATATTGAGTCTGCTGGTATTTCCGGTGATCTACAGTCTGGTCTTGCAGTTACAGGAACAGCGTAAATCAAGACTAGTTATATCAACCAACGAGCTATAAAGGAGGTGAAACCAATAACGACCCGAAAAAACGAACCATTTTAATTTTTTGAATTACTCTGGAGAAGACCTATGAAAACTAAATTACTGATGACTGCGATTTTTGCGCTTGGTTTGCTGGTTGCTTGCGCCGAGATGAATCCGCATCCGATGGATATGAACCTGGCCGTGCAAAACGCGAAAACCAAAGCCGATCATGAGGCGCTGGCAGAGCACTATGAGGAAGCGGCAAAAGACATGCAGCTTAAAGTTGATGAACACAAGAAATTGCTTAGCCAATATCAGTCGAGCAGCTATCTCTACGGTAGACAGGCGGAAGATTTTAAAGCGCATTGCGAAAGGCTGATTGATGTCTATGAAAAAGCAGCCAAGGAAAATCTGGAAATGGCGAAGATGCATCGCCAGATGTAAAGTTTCACTGCGTCAGCATATCCCAAGTGCTGCCCGCCTTGGATATGCTGACGCGACCATTTGCGTTGTTACACTCGTTGAGTTAACGTGGTAACGCATTGTAGCGGCTCACATTCCATTGTTTTGTGCCCACATAAATTGCAAATGAAAATAGGTGGTTTCATTTACGGGTAACAGCATGAATCTAACAATTGGCAAACTCGCCAAACAAACCGAAGTCACCATCGAAACCATTCGCCACTATCAACGCATTGGTTTACTGGCGGAACCCAAGAAGCCCGATAACGGTTATCGGTGTTATTCAGCCGATGCGGTTGCCCGGATCCGCTCTATCAAACGTGCGCAACAAGCCGGGTTTACTTTGAAGGAAATTGCCGCATTGTTATCGCTTGATGGGGAGCATTGTGCCGATGTACGGCAACTCGCCGAACAAAAATGCCGGCAGATCGATCGACAAATCGAGGACTTAACGGCTCTCCGTCAGGTATTGTCCACCCTGGTCAACGGCTGTCGGCAGACGGCTTCATCAGAGCGTTGCGCCATTCTCGATGCGTTTAGCGATGACGCATCAACCAAGCCCTGATGGTTAATAAAGATGTCGCCGGCTGCTTGACTCTGTTCTAAACACCAGGGTTTAGACTTCTTGCCAACATCGATACTTGTTTGGTTAGGAGATTTTGATGAAAACAGACCCTGAAACACCCATTAACACCCCGTCATGGCT
>JBAQYH010000286.1:0-2280 GCA_049299935.1 Methylobacter sp.
ACATGATCCTGCACAACAATGCCGATGCCGAAATCGCCCCCGGCGGTCACAGCACCTTGGCCGAACCGGAATTCAAGAACGATAACAGCGCACTTAAAACCTTCGATTTCGCCGTCGCCAATCCGCCGTTTTCATTTAAAGCCTGGAATACCGGTTTTAAACCGACAGAAGATTTGTACGCACGCTTTGAATACGGCATCCCGCCGGAAAAAAACGGCGACTACGCCTTCTTGCTGCACATCCTTAAATCCCTGAAAAGCACCGGTAAAGGAGCGGTGATTTTGCCGCACGGTGTGTTATTCCGTGGCAATGCCGAAGCCGATATACGCCGCAACCTGATCAAACAAGGTTACATCAAAGGCATTATCGGCTTGCCTGCCAACCTGTTTTACGGCACCGGCATTCCTGCCTGTATTATTGTGATTGATAAAGCCGGCGCTAAACAGCGCTTGGACAATCCTGAAAGCGGCATTTTCATGATCGATGCCGGCAAAGGCTTTAAAAAAGACGGCCCCAAAAACCGCCTGCGCGATCAAGACCTGCATAAAATTGTCGATGTCTTTAACAACCAGATCCCCAAAAGCCGCTACAGCCGCATGGTCAGCTTTAAAGAAATCGAAGCCAACGACTACAACCTCAACATACCTCGTTATATCGACAGCTCTACGCCGGAAGACTTGCACGACCTCAGCGCCCATCTCTGCGGCGGCATACCCAATGCCGATCTTGAAGCGTTGGATAGCTACTGGAAAGTATTTCCCAGCCTGCGCCGAACACTATTTACCGCAGACCGGGAAGGTTACAGCAAAGCCTTGGTCAAAGCCGCCGAAGTCAAAAACACCATACTCGAACACTCCGAGTTCAAACACTTTGCCGAAATAAGTTTGGCCTTATTCCAGCGCTGGAAAGAGCAAGCCAACCTGGCCGCGCTCAGTCAAAACGATTTCCCTAAAGACGTCATCCACCGCATTTCAGAAAGCCTGCTCGATTCCTATACCGATGCGCCCTTGTTAGACCGTTACGATATGTACCAGATCATCATGAATTACTGGTTTGAGGTCATGCAAGACGATGTCTACTTTATCACCCAGGACGGCTGGGCGGCGGCCAACAGCATCCGTGAGTTGGCTGTTAAAAAAGGCGAGAAATTAAAAGAAACGCCGGACCTGATTATCAACAAAGCAAAATACAAAGCCGAACTGATACCGCCCGCGTTAATCGTGCAGCGTTATTTTGCCGATGAACAACACAAAATCGATGCACTGCAAGCCATAGCCGATGCCAGCACCCAGGAGCTGGAAGCCTATATCGAAGAACACGCCGTGGAAGAAGGCTTGCTGGAAGCCGCCCTAAACGACAGCGGCAAAATCACTAAAGCCGGCGTCACCGCAAGGCAAAAACACGCAACCGATGCGGATGAAATTAAAGCGCTTAAACAGGTGAAAAAACTGCTTGAAACAGAGGCCGATAATAAAAGCTTGGTGAAAATTGCCCAGGAAGCCTTGGATAAAAAAGTATTTCAACAATACCCCAAACTCACCGAGGCCGAGAATAAAATCCTGATTGTTGAAGACAAATGGCTGGCGACCCTGCAAGCCAATATCGTCGCGGAAATCGAACGGGTGACGCAGCAACTCGCCAACCGCGTAAAAACATTGGAAGAGCGTTATGAAACGCCACTGCCGGAGTTGACCCAACAAGTGGAAACGCTCAGTGCCAAAGTCGATGAGCACTTGAAAAAGATGGGGTTGGTGTGGTGAGTGGGCAAATAAAGGAAGTCAGTGCCCAATACCAAGTCGGCAGCCATTCATGCGACAGCGTGGATTCTGTGGGAGGTCATGTATGCCCGCCGGGGTATAAGCAAACGGAAGTTGGTGTAATTCCAAATGAATGGCAAATTGCATTTATTGGTGATATTTCTGATGTAAAAACAGGCCCATTTGGTTCTGCGTTACATGAAAAAGATTATGTTGTAGATGGCACTCCTATCATAACTGTAGAACATCTAGGTGAACGTGGAGTCACTTATTGTAACCTTCCTATGGTGAGCGAAGCTGATAGAAAGCGTCTTAATGCATATTCATTAAAAATAGGGGATATAGCTTTTAGTCGAGTGGGTTCGATTGATAGAAACGCTCTTATTAGAAAAAACGAAGATGGTTGGCTCTTTTCTGGGCGCTTACTACGAGTTAGATTAAGTTCTGATAAAAATGTCCCAGAATATTTAAGTTATCATTTCCATTCTACGCCATTCAAGAAAAGGGTCGTTGAAGTTGCTGT
>JBAQYH010000287.1:0-2182 GCA_049299935.1 Methylobacter sp.
CGCCAAAGGGATAGCAACGTTTTTCAAGCATCGGGAAAGGCGCGCACGGCGCGCCCTACAGCGGCTAGAACTTGTAACTACTCAGCGTATGCTGAAAATGAGTAATAGAGGATGACACTGATTAAAAAACCAGAATATTTTAAAAAATCCGTGTAAATCCGTCCTATCTGTGTCGCCTAGAGGCGCCTACTTTTGGCATCCGTGTTCCATTTTCTATGTGCTGAACAGTTACTAGAACTTTAACTTAAGGGCAGTGACGCGCTAAGCCGATTCCGGCCTCGTACCACGCGAGAGAATTTTCCAAGTCGGCAATCGAACAGAGGAACTCGTTACGCTCAATACTGACATTACCGTCGCTCCACTGACCTACCGCATTTAAATTCCTCCAACCGCCTCGATTTGACCACTGAGCCAATTCAAATTTATTTTCAAAACCCGGTAATCGCCTGTTCTTTTTAATTTCAGCTGCCCGGAAGCCACAGAGGTTAAGCTCTCCACAGGCACATGCTTGGAACATAAGCGCTGCAACGTACACTATCAGGATTCAAGGTTATTCGATGTCGTTCAACAATGATAGAATCGACCATCCTCACATCCATATTTAGGTGAATGCAATGCTTTATATCGAACCCAATCAGCCAGGCAGTAAAGTTAACTTTAAATCCCGTTATCAAAACTTTATCGGCGGCGGTTGGGTCGAGCCGGTCAAGGGGCAATACTTTGAAAATTCAAGCCCGATCAACGGCAAGGGTTTCTGTGAAATACCGCGCTCCAGCGCCGAGGATATTGAGCTGGCGCTGGATGCGGCGCATGCCGCCAGAGCGGCCTGGGGGGATGCCTCGGTCACCGAACGCTCGAATATACTCCTGAAAATAGCCGACCGGATTGAAGCGAACTTTGAAACGCTGGCCGTTGCCGAAACCTGGGATAACGGCAAGGCGGTGCGCGAAACGCTGGCGGCGGATATTCCGCTGTGCGCCGATCATTTCCGCTATTTTGCCGGGTGCATTCGCGCCCAGGAAGGTTCAATCGGCGAAATCGACAAGAATACCGTCGCTTACCATTTCCACGAACCGCTGGGCGTGGTCGGGCAGATCATTCCGTGGAATTTTCCGTTGCTGATGGCCTGCTGGAAATTAGCTCCCGCCTTGGCCGCCGGCAACTGCGTGGTCATGAAACCGGCCGAGCAAACGCCTGCGTCGATTTTGGTGCTGATGGAACTCATCGGCGATTTATTGCCCGCAGGCGTGGTCAATATCGTCAACGGCTATGGCGCGGAAGCCGGGCAGGCATTGGCGACCAGCACGCGGATTGCCAAAATAGCCTTTACCGGCTCGACGCCGGTCGGTGCGCATATCCTCAAATGCGCGGCGGAAAACATTATTCCATCCACCGTTGAACTGGGCGGCAAATCGCCGAATATCTTTTTTGAAGATGTGCTGAACCAGGAAGACGATTTTGTCAGCAAATGCATAGAAGGCGCGGTGCTGGCGTTTTTCAATCAGGGCGAAGTGTGTACCTGTCCTTCACGCTTGCTGGTTCAAGAATCCATCTACGATGCATTTATCGCCAAAGTCATTGCGCGCGCCAAGCAGATTAAACGCGGCAACCCGTTGGATACCGAAACGATGGTCGGCGCACAAGCGTCCAAGCAACAGTTTGATAAGATTCTGAGTTACTTGCAAATCGGCAAGGATGAAGGCGCTGAAGTTTTAATCGGGGGTAAGGCCGAGTCTTTAGGCGGCGGTTTCTCCGAAGGCTATTACATCGAACCGACGATCATGAAAGGCGGCAACAAGATGCGCATCTTTCAGGAAGAGATTTTCGGCCCGGTCATAGCGGTGACCACGTTTAAGGATGAGGCCGAAGCGTTAGAGATTGCCAATGACACCCAGTTTGGCCTGGGCGCCGGGGTATGGACGCACGATATGAACCGCGCCTACCGTATGGGGCGGGGCATTCAGGCCGGTCGCGTATGGATTAATTGTTACCACCATTATCCGGCGCATGCGGCTTTCGGCGGCTATAAGAAATCAGGCGTGGGGCGCGAAAGCCACAAGATGATGCTCGACCATTATCAGCAAACCAAAAATATGCTGGTTAGCTACGATATTAGTCCGTTGGGGTTTTTCTAGGCTTGATCGGACTAAAATAATTATGCCTGCGTTCCCACGCAGCGCGT
>JBAQYH010000288.1:0-2940 GCA_049299935.1 Methylobacter sp.
GGCTCACGGCATTTCAAAAATCGATCCTGAAAGCGATTCGGCAAATAACCGGGCGCCTGAATCCAGCAATGGCGATGCCGAAACTTCAGGCAGTCCGCTGGATAAATACGCCACTAATCTGAATGAAGAAGCCTTGCAAGGCCGAATCGACCCCTTGATCGGCAGAGAGGCTGAGGTTGAGCGCACAATTCAGACGCTTTGCCGCCGGCGCAAAAACAATCCGCTACTGGTCGGTGAAGCGGGCGTAGGTAAAACAGCTATCGCCGAGGGCTTGGCAAAACGCATTGTTGAAGAACAAGTGCCGGATGTTTTAATGAACAGCGTGATTTATTCGCTGGATTTAGGCGCGCTGGTTGCAGGCACCAAATACCGGGGCGACTTTGAAAAGCGGCTTAAAGCGCTGTTAACCCAACTCAACAAAGAACCCGATTCGATCCTGTTTATCGATGAAATCCACACCATTATCGGGGCGGGTTCCGCTTCCGGCGGCGTGATGGATGCGTCCAACCTGATTAAACCGGCGCTGGCTTCCGGCCAACTGCGCTGCATAGGTTCCACCACCTACCAGGAATATCGCGGCGTTTTTGAAAAAGACCATGCCCTGGCGCGACGGTTCCAAAAAGTTGACGTGCTTGAGCCTTCCGTTGAAGACACCATCCTGATCCTGAAAGGGCTTAAATCGCGTTTTGAAGAGCACCATGACGTTAAATATTCCTCCGAGGCATTACGCGTAGCGGCGGAATTGGCGGACCGCTATATTACTGACCGGCATTTACCCGATAAAGCCATTGATGTCATTGACGAGGCCGGCGCAAAACAACGCATGACCGCCGAAGCTGATCGCAAACAGCTTATCGACGTAGCCGAAATAGAGGAAATAGTCTCCAAAATCGCCAGAGTACCTGCAAAATCGGTATCCTCCAACGATATAGATAAGCTGGGCAACCTGGAAAAGAACCTGAAAATGCTGGTCTTCGGGCAGGACGAGGCGATTTCCGCGCTAGCATCCGCCATCAAACTATCCCGCGCAGGCCTTCGGGATACCCAGAAAACTATCGGTTCATTCCTGTTTGCAGGGCCTACAGGCGTAGGCAAAACCGAAGTGACGCGGCAGCTGGCTAAAGTATTGGGAGTGGAGTTAATCCGCTTTGACATGTCCGAGTATATGGAGCGGCATACCGTTTCCAGGCTGATAGGCGCGCCTCCAGGCTATGTCGGCTATGACCAAGGCGGCTTATTAACCGAACAGGTGACCAAGCATCCTCATGCCGTATTGCTGCTGGACGAATTGGAAAAAGCCCACCCCGATGTATTCAACCTGTTATTGCAAGTGATGGATCACGGCTCATTGACCGATAATAATGGGCGCAAAGCGGATTTCCGTAACATCATCCTGGTGATGACCACCAATGCAGGAGCGGAAGAAGGCAGCCGGGCTTCTATCGGCTTTACCCAGCAGGATCATGCGACCGACAGCATGAAGGTTATCGAAAAAGGCTTCTCGCCCGAGTTCCGTAACCGCCTGGATGCGATCATTCAATTTAAACCATTGGATATTTCAATTGTCGGGCATGTCGTTGACAAGTTCATCTTTGAATTGGAAGCCTTGCTGGCAGACAAGCATGTGACACTGGCCTTGGATGCCGATGCCCGGTTATGGCTGGCTGAAAACGGCTGCGATCCAAAAATGGGGGCCAGACCGATGGCGCGACTCATTCAAGAGAAAATCAAAAAGCCGCTGGCTAATGACTTGCTGTTTGGCGAATTGGCGCACGGCGGGCATGTGCGGATTTACGTGAAGGATAATGAACTGAACTTCGCGATAGAAAGCGCTGAGTTGATTATTCCTGAAGCCAACTTCTAATGGCGGTCAAGTCCCGCCCGGCTATTCAAGAAACTTGCGTTACAGATTTGTCTGGAACAAATTTGCATTTACCCGAAGGACGTCAGGCGGATAGCCTGACGTTAATCCTGTTCTTAACAGGATTAACGCATACGGAATGTGATACGACCTTTGGTTAAATCATAGGGAGTCATTTCAACTTTAACGCTGTCCCCAGTAAGAATACGAATATAATGTTTGCGCATTTTTCCTGAGATATGTGCAGTCACAATATGACCGTTTTCCAATTCGACGCGGAACATGGTATTAGGAAGCGTATCGATCACCTTCCCTTCCATTTCAATTTGATCTTCTTTTGCCATTTATAATAATCCAGGTAGTTAAAGCCGCCAATGATACCATAAGCGCGTTTTTAACAACAGAAGTGTATAAGGTTTGTTTTTTCGGCAGCTGTTCATTCATTACCCATTTCTGGATTCAATCAATTTAAGAAATTCACTTTCTGAAAAAATATCCGCATTATTCTCAACCCTGTCCAGATAGGTTTTGCCGTCCAGATGATCGACTTCATGCTGAAAGATTCTTGCCACAAATCCGCTTAGTTCAGCATCCATCGAGTCGCCTTGTTGATCGGTATACCGAATCAGTATTTCCTGATACCTCGGCACTAAGGCGCGTATACCCGGAACGCTCAAACAGCCCTCCCAATCCTTTTCTTGTGCTTCCGACAAGACCTCAAAACAAGGATTAATCATCACTGTCGGCTCCATCAGCGGCGCAGATGGATAACGCGGCGTAGGCCGTGAGGCCACGATGATAATCCGCTTCGATTCGCTGATCTGGGGAGCGGCAATGCCGACGCCCGAAGTCGAGGCCAAGGTACTCTGCATAACCTCGATGACCCGCCGAATCTCGGCATCATGGACATCGGCAACAGTCTCGGCTTTTTGCCTGAGCACCGTTGCACCTAACTGGGCAATCTCGCATACGCCAGTCATTGCACTTCCTGCATAAGCATCGCCTGAGCCTGGATCGGTTCTTCAGCCTCGGCTTTTTGAATACGCTGATAACCGCCGTCAGGCTGCAACAGCCACGCT
>JBAQYH010000289.1:0-4521 GCA_049299935.1 Methylobacter sp.
CTCTGCGACCTTGCTTTGTATCGCTTCGTCCTTCGCCCCATCGGCTGTTTTCTTTTCAGTACCGGCCTGCTCACTCACCGGCGCTACAACGGCATGGTCAGTGACTGCCGTTTTGGTCGGAGCATCCAGCGTCAACTGATTATCAGGACGCTTTTCCTTTGCTGCTTCAACATGACCTGGAACCGAATGAGTTTTCCAGGCTTTTTTATGCCGGTTGAATTCCGCTAAGGCTTGGTTTCGCGACAACTTTAAAACAGCCTCTCTTTCCGGGACCTTAAGCATTTTTCCAGCCGTTAATGCATAAACGTTTCCCTTATAGAACGCCTGCGGATTCGCTTCATAAAGCGCCATCATCATTTGTTCTACAGATACGTCGTTCTGTTGTCCTCTTACACGTTCAGCAACACTCCAAAGCGTATCATTTGCAAGCGTAGGCCCATATTCGCCCTCACTGCTTTGTCCGCCTGCATGCGATTGAGGTATAGCCGCTGAAACAGCCGGCTGCGCATATCTTTCAGAACCGGTTGAAGCGGGAACGGCTGCTTGGCTATAAACTGACGGCGGGTCCACCAATACAGTAAATTCACGATACAGGTTACCTTTCGGCCAGGTTACTTCCAGCAGAAAATCTAAAAAAGGTTCCTTTAACGCTTCCTTCGAAGTCAGCTTAATGATCGCCGAACCGTTAGATTGAGTAACGGTTTCAAATTTGATTTTCGACAGGAAATAATTCCATGCCACTCCCGCCTCATCGAATTTTTCAGGAGGCGCCAGACTTACCTTGATGTCGGATAGGCTCTCGCCTGACAAAGTCAACGAAATCTCAGCATTTAGATTTTGATTAAGGGCAGAGTGCAATTTAATCTCACCTATCCCTAACGGATGACCGCTAGCCGGAGCCAGTAACGATACAACCGCTAAAGTTTTAGTTAACAAACGCACTTTGCTCTTCTTCACAATAGTTACCACAGTTTCTTACCGCGTCCAGTCAAATATGTACACAAGCTTAGTCTAGATGTAATTTTTTACCAGCACTTCTGCTATTTGCACACTGTTTAATGCGGCACCTTTCCGAACATTATCGCCGACCACCCACAAATCAATTCCTTGGGGATGCGATATGTCTTCCCGAATACGCCCTACAAACACATCATCATTGCCTGACGACTCGGTCACCGCCGTCGGGTAACCGCCGTCTTTACGCTCATCCATAACCGTCACGCCGGGCGCTTGCTCAAGCAAAGCCCTTACCGTCGCCACATCGATTTTTTTACGGGTCTCGATATGCACGGCCTCGGAATGCCCGTAAAAAACCGGCACCCGCACCGCGGTTGCATTAACCAATACGCTGTCATCGCCGAGGATTTTCCGGGTTTCCCAAACCATCTTCATTTCTTCCTTGGTATAACCGTTGTCCATGAATACGTCTATCTGCGGCAGCACGTTAAAAGCGATCTGTTTAGGGTAGACGTTTGTAACGATGGGTTGCATATTAAGCAGACTGGCCGTTTGCTTAACCAGCTCTTCTATGGCCTCTTTGCCGGTACCCGAAACCGCCTGGTAGGTGCATACGTTGATGCGCTCAATCCCCACCGCATCGTAAATGGGCTTTAACGCCACCAGCATCTGAATAGTCGAACAATTCGGGTTGGCGATAATGCCGCGATTTTTATAATCGGCGATTTTTTCGGGATTGACCTCAGGCACCACCAGCGGAATATCGTCGTCATAGCGGAACTGCGAGGTGTTATCGATAACAATACAACCGGCTGCGGCGGCTTTGGGCGCATATTCCGCCGACACGGATGCACCCGGCGAGAACAAACCGATTTGCGCCTTTGAAAAATCAAAGGTCGCCAAATCCTGTACGACTAAGGAGCCGCCCTTAAAAGGGATTCTTTTACCCGCTGAATTGCTGCTGGCCAGCGCATAAACCTCGCCGACAGGAAAATCGCGCTCTTCCAGAATAGACAGCATGGCCTCGCCTACCGCGCCGGTCGCGCCAACCACAGCAACATTATATAACTTGGTCATCTCAACCACCCTTCCTTACAACTGAAACAGGGGTACGCACCCATTGTCCGGCGACGTGATCTACATTTACGGCAGCCGGTAAAGCTGCAACTTTCTTTATCATTAACTTTAAAACCTTTATATCGTGGTAAAACCGTATTTAACAGAGTGTGAATTGGATTGCGCTTTTTGCAAACTAACCCAGAACAGCAAAAACTTTTTTGGTGATGTCGTCGACACTGCCGACGCCGGCTATCGAACTGAACTTGACCTTCTGCCCCGGCGCCGAATAAAAACCTACCAACGGCTTGGTCAGTTCATGATAAACACTGAGCCGTTTGCGCACGGTTTCTTCTTTATCATCATCGCGCTGAATCAACGGCTCGCCGGTCACATCGTCGACGCCCTCAACTTTAGGCGGATTAAACTCGACATGATAAGTGCGCCCTGATTGCAAATGCACTCTTCTGCCAGCCATGCGTTTTACAATTTCTTCATCTTCGACCACGATTTCAATAACCGTATCGATGCTAACCCCCATATCGTTCAGGCCTTCAGCCTGGGCGATGGTGCGGGGAAAACCGTCCAGCAAATAGCCGTTAGCGCAATCGGCCTGTGCAATGCGTTCCTTGATCAACCCTAAAATAATATCGTCGGAAACCAAGCCGCCGGCATCCATCACTTTTTTAGCTTCAACGCCCAACGGTGTTCCCTCCCGCACCGCGGCTCGCAGCATATCACCCGTTGAAATTTGAGGGATGGCGTACTTTTCAGTAATAAATTGAGCTTGAGTTCCTTTGCCGGAACCCGGACTCCCTAACAGGATGATGCGCATAACTAACTCCATTGTGTCGCTAAGACAGATTTAGACTCTAAAATAACACTCGTATCAATCGGGCTCATTTGATCCGACCGACAAAACCAAACAAAAGCGTGACTGATTATTTTATAACACATCAAATTTTATCTCTTGTAAAAATACGTTTATTTCCCTATTCTTACTCGGTTTTTTACATTCAGGAGAATAATAATGCGTGTTGAAGATTTAATGACTTCAAAAGTATTTACAGTCGAACAACACGATTTGATTGATCGTGTCTTTTTCTTAATTCATTACGAAAGAATTCGTCACTTACCCGTCGTTGAAAAAGGCAAAGTAATCGGCATTGTATCCGACCGGGATCTATACAAAGCCCTGGGTCCTAAAAGCAACTCAAACGCAATTGAAGCACCAACCGGCACCGGCACAGCGGAACTGCATGTCATCCCGAAAAAAGTGCAGCATATCATGCACCGGGGAGTCATAACTGTGAACCCCGACACCTACGCATCGGAAGCGGCTGCAAAAATGGCCGAAAATAAAATTGGTGCATTACCTGTCGTCGATAAAGATAACAAACTGGTCGGCATCCTTTCCTCCACCGACATACTCCGGGTCTTCTCAAAAATCGAAAAAGCAAGCGAAGAAAGAGAGAAAAGAATCGCAGCCGGCGTCAGCCATAAATAAATTGACACTGTTTGTGCCACCTCAAAAGCCCCTCTGTAACGGGGCTTTTTTGTTTTAACCGGCAATCTATCATGACCCATAAAACCCTTCCAGACCAAGATGTTATAGCCGCAACACAAGCCTGGCTGAAATCCGTCATCATTGAATACGGCATTTGCCCGTTCGCAAAACGCGAACTGGACCGAGGCAGTATTTATTTCAGCGTCAATCACGACACAGAAATTGAGCAATGCTTGTTGAGTCTGATAGTTGAATGCGATCGACTGGACACTGAACCCGGCATTGAAACAACGCTGCTGATTTATGCCGATACATTTGCAGAATTCGACGACTATCTGGGTTTCCTTGAAATCGCCGAATCACTGTTAATTGAACAAGGTTATGAAGGCACTTACCAGCTGGCAAGCTTCCATCCCAATTACTGCTTTCAAGGCGCTGCGCCTGACGATGCCGCCAATTACACCAACCGCTCGCCCTACCCCATGCTGCACCTGCTGCGTGAAGCCAGTCTAGAACAGGCCGTAGCCGGCCACCCTGACCCGGAAAGCATCCCGCAGCATAATATCGAATTAACCCGGAAACTGGGATTAGCCAAAGTGCAGGCTTTATTAGCGGCGTGTTACCCGGTTAGCCGCTAATTCCAGTTCTATTGTTTAAACCCCTCCAACTCCTTAGCCCGCGCCGCAGTAGCTGACAGGAAACAGTCATTGGCATTGAGCCTGGCTATCGATCCGCCATCTGGATCGTAATAAAAATCGCAATTGGCCTTTCGGTACTTAATCCATAACCGCTGGGCTTCCTGCAACTGTTTCTTACGTCCAGCAGAAAGGTTCGCCATAATGTCCTTGTAGGCTTTGTTCAACCGAACATCCTGCCGCTCGGTTTCCGCATTCATGCATTCAACCATTGACGGGGTAACGCCACCGGCTTGATCCATGCAGGTTGAAAATGTTTGACTTAAACCGTCATCAGCTGCAAACACCGGTTGAACGGCTACGGCC
>JBAQYH010000290.1:0-1939 GCA_049299935.1 Methylobacter sp.
CTCATGTAGGCAGACGCTGATTTTGGCATATGGCGGTTTTTTTATTTAAAAACATAATAATGTGACAGATTTTTGTTTGCGTGAGCGGGGAAGACCCGTCAGTACGAAAAAAAGGCTTTGTCTTTAATTGGTTGCCGCCATGGGTCGGGTAGCCTAAGTCTGAAGTTTCACTGAAATACATCAAGCCACCATGCGCAGCAGTGCGCTGATGAACGAATTATGAGGGGGATTGACGGGTTTGGGGAATACCCTATCAAAATTCGGCTCCAAAGCGGCTTGGGTGATGAGCTTTCTGACATCGGAGAAGGCAAAATGCCGGCGACCTTTGACGGCATGACTGCGTTGCGGGGTGTGCGCGAGCCGGTCGGCATAAAGCCATGTGATGGTGGTTGCCATTGTGCAAAAATTCAGATGGTTCATCACGGCATCGGGGTTGCGGGTCTGGCTTTTGCTGCTGCCGATTTCTTGTTTGATCTCTTTGAAACCGGCCTCTATTTTCCACCTTGCGCCGTAGTATTCAATGATTTGCTCGACACTGAGCGTCAAGTCGGTGGTAAACAGCGCGACCCACTGTGTTTTGCGGTAAATCCACACGACACGCACTTTGCAGTGCAATGTTTTGAGCATCATGACTTTGCTGAAAGCCTGAACTTCTCGTTGTTTGCCGTAGAGATTGACCGTGTAAGCCTGGGCAAGGTCTTTGAAACCTGCCGCAAGGGATCGGGCATTGCCGGCCAATTTCCCCTATTTTCTGCGACGCCCCAGTTGACCTTCCTCAGGCTCGCAAGGCAGGTCAAAGAGGTTGGAATTGACACGGAGCCTGGACAGAATATTCGTCAGCTTGCCGACCTGTTTGCGCATGGGGGCGAACAGTCCGTTATTGCCGAACCAGCTATCAGTGACGATCAGAATCGCCTTGCCGGGAAAGGCTTTGGCAATTTCGCAAAGCCTATCCACCGTTTGCTCAAATTTGGTTTGAAAGACCGGTGCTTTCCCCTTGATCTTAATCAAACCGGCTTCGATGACTTTTTTCATGTGGTAGAAGCGAAACGCCATGGGCAGATAGGCCCAACGCCCCTTGATCTGCTTCAGCAGGCCGATTGAAAGGATGTTTTGCGCCCAAGGGTATGAGGACTGGTTAAGCTTGGCGGCATGATCAAAAACGCTCGCACAGCCGAAAATTTTCTTCCCGGTCTTTGGGTTGATAAAATCATCCAGCGCCAGAATCAGACGCCCGTCGGCATCGGCAGAAGGCGTCATCGCAGACCACAGCGTAAGCCACAAACGCGGCCATGGCAATTTTGGCGAATCCATAAAGGCGTAGAAACGGCGTTGACTGATCTCAAAGCCGAACAGCGTCTGAATGGCTCGCAGCAAATTTGAAGTGCGGGCGCTGGTGAAGTGGATGGTCACACAAAGCATCGTGTAGACGAACCAAGTGCCGCGTTCTTTGCCGGACTCATTTTCGGGAAAACAGGCTTGGAGCGGTTTGAGCAAGTCACGTAAAATGAACATCGAATTATGGCCTGTTTGTTTGGTTTTTCAACGGGTTATCTATGTTGAATTATACCGTAAAATCAGGCGTTAAGGAGTTCCATCAAGTTGATTTATAAGAATAAATTGATGTTTTGTGTGATTGTTAAGGGGTGCCTGGCATTGCAGATAAATCAGCATATCAGCGGATACTAATATAATGGCATATTAGCAAACGCTTATATACTGGCCGCGCCAAAAGCGTGAAACTTCAGATTGGAATATCGTACCATTTCCTATCAACTACATTTTTCAGGCTCATGGCGCCGCATCCATCGCGCCGCGCATATAGCAGCGCCCCTCGGAAAGACCATCGTATTCGCCGCGCAGGAACGCCTCGCAATCCGTCAGCGTCTGCGTGAGCGGCACCGATGCGCCGCTTGCTGCATTCTGCGTGGTCATGGCA
>JBAQYH010000291.1:0-6995 GCA_049299935.1 Methylobacter sp.
TCGCTGATTGAGGCGCTGCTGATTTTGCCTTCGCATCTGGCGTCACCCAATCGTGCAGTGACATCTTCATCCAGACTGGAACGTTTACGGGGAGCGCTTAATCTCGGCCTGGAACGCTTCGTCGACCGCTGCTACCGCCCGTTTTTACAAGGCGCCCTGGACTGGCGTTACCTGACCGTCGCCGGCTTTATCGTATTGCTGCTGCTGTGCGGCGCATGGCTGGACAGCGGGCGGCTGCGCATGTCTTTGCAGGCGGATGTGACCAAGGACAGTTTCTGGGTTTCCCTGTCCTCGCCGCAGGATATGCCGTACAGCGAAGTGCGCAACCGGGCGCAGCAGGTGGAACAGGCGTTTTTCGCGCTGCGCGACGAACTGGACGGCGTCCACGATCCCAAAAAAGCCGGCATCGTGGTCGGACTGGAAACCATGATCTGGGAACATGGCGCCGGTTTCTGGACCGAATTTTCAGCGGAAGGGCGGCAACGCATCGTCGTCGAGGATTTCATCAATGA
Source organism: Methylobacter sp. (assembly GCA_049299935.1). GTDB lineage: Bacteria > Pseudomonadota > Gammaproteobacteria > Methylococcales > Methylomonadaceae > Methylobacter_A. The sequence goes on from JBAQYH010000291.1 coordinate 513, forward strand.
GTGGCGCAAACGGGTCGGCGACTTGGGCCGCACCAAGATCGATTTCCTGTACAAGGAAGGCGATGTGCCTTACGACATCGAGTTCGATCTCGGCGCCGCCGACCCCGAACTGCTGCCCAAGGCTGCGGCCGAACTTAAACGAACGCTTGAAGGCTATCCCGGCGTTTACGATGTGGTCGATTCCAGCGAGCCGGGCAAGTCGGAAATCCGCCTGGCCTTGAAGCCGGAAGCCGAAAGATTGGGCTTGCGCCTCGAAGATTTGTCCGAGCAAGTCCGCCACGGCTACTATGGCGATGAGGTGCAACGCTTGCAGCGCGGCCGCAACGAAGTCAAGGTGATGGTGCGTTATCCGCGCGAGGAGCGCCAGTCGCTGGACAGTCTGGCGGCGTTGCCGGTACAGCTGCCGGACGGCCAGCACGCACCTTTGGGCACTCTGGCTAAAGTGACGTTAACCCCCGGCGTTGCCAAACTGATCCGGCAAGACCGTCGCCGGGTGCTGAAAGTGCAGGCGCGGGTCGATCCGCAAAAAGCCGATGTCAACGCGATCTATTCTGAGCTGGAATCGGGTAAATTGAAGAATCTGCGCTTGAATTATCCCGGCCTGAACATCAGCATCGGCCAAGAACACCAGGAACAGCAATCCATGACCGAGGCCTTGGGACAAAACACCCTGATCTCGCTGCTGGTGATCTATGTGCTGATTGCGGTGCCGTTCCGCTCGTACCTGAAGCCGCTGATTTTCCTGCTGGCAGCTCCTGTCGCCTGGTGCGGCGCGGTCATTGCGCACGGGCTGGCCGGGTTGCCGTTGTCGATGGAATCGCTGGTCGGCATGATCGCGGCCAGCGGCGTGGTCGTCAACGACAGCCTGGTGCTGCTGGACTACATGAAAGAACATCACGACCCGCAAAAGCCGGTTACGGAGCTGATTTGCGAAGCCTGCTCCGCGCGGTTCCGGCCGATCTTTTTGGCCTTTTTGACCAATTTCGCCGGATTCTTGCCGGCGCTGCTGGAAACCAGCCCGCAAGCGCAATTCCTGATCCCGATGACCTTGTCCCTGTCGGCGGGCCTGCTGTTGGGCATGGCCGCCAGCCTGGTACTGACGCCGGTTTGTTATGCCATTTTGGGCAAGGCTTGAAATTATCGAAGCGCCGCGCATAAACCCCAAAACTGCGTCATATGCCTTATTCAACTGCGGCATATGACGCACAATGCCCGTTACAATTATCAAGCTATTGATATTCATAGCGGTTTAAGCTGGCATTGATGTTGCTTTAGTCTCCGGCAGCACTCCTGTTTAATCCTGTCTTGCCCAACCGATGCCCGAGCCCAAACACAGTTTCCTGCACGATCTCTTCCTGAAGCATGCCCACGAAGTCAGCGCCTTCATTCGCGGACGCTGGCCCAGGGAGCAGGATGCTGACGACATCATGCAGGAATCGTTTTTGCGCCTGTCGCAAGTTCCCAATCCCGAAACCATCCTCAACCCGCGAGCCTTTCTGTTCACGACGGCCTCCAATATGGCTGTGGATCGCCATCGCCGCCGGAAAACCCGCGAGCGCTATATCGAGCCGAACGCCGACCTTGAAAATCTGGCGGACGATCCTTTGTCTCCAGACCGCCATTCGGAAGCACGCCAAGCGCTTGAGCGATTTACCGAATGGCTGGATGAGTTGCCGGAGCTGCACCGTCATGCCTTTGTGTTGTACCGCATCGAGGGTTGTTCGCATGCCGAAATCGCCGCGCGCCTTGGCATTTCCGTAAGCTCGTCCGAACGCTATGTAAAATACGCCATGCAGCATATCGGTGTGCGCCTTAGTGCGATGCAAATTTAAAATGACGGCGATGCGAGCTGTCAAACGTCTATAGTATGATTACGATAGAATGAACCGACTTAACCAGAACCGACAAGGCGATAAAACCGCGTGAAAACCGTCCCGTCCTCTCCCGATTCAGTGCAGGAACAGGCCATTGATTGGCTGCTGCGCATCCGTTCGGAACATTGCACTGAGGCGGAGCGCAATGCTTTCAGCCGCTGGCTGATAGAAAGCGCGAGCCACCGTCAGGCCTATCAGACGGCGCTGGCGCAATGGGAATGGATGGAACCGTTTAAAGCCATGGATTTCCCCGCACGGGATGCGGCATTACGCTACCGCGGCAAATCTCCCCGCCGCTTGTTTAAATACAGCGCTGCGGCCTCGCTGTTACTGGCTTTGGGCTTAACCGCTTTTATGCCGAACGGCTGGATCGGTATTCCGCATACCTATATTGCCGAAAAAGGCGGCCGTCAAACCATCGAGCTGGCCGACGGTTCCAGTATTGAACTCAATACCGAAAGCGAAGTGCGAGTCCATTTCAATCGGTGGCGGCGCAACGTTGAAATGGTCAAAGGCGAAGCTTTTTTTACCGTGGTCCACGATGCCGGACGCCCGTTTGAAGTACGCGCCGGCAGCGGACGCATCCGCGACATCGGCACCGCGTTCGAGGTCTATATCAAACCCGAGCAAGTTATCGTTGCCGTACAGGAAGGCATTGTCGAAGTGCAAGCCCTCAAAAAGCGCGAATTGACGGCCGGACAACAACTGGCCTTTAACGGCAGCGGTGAATTTCAGATACTGCAAGGCCAGGATGTCGCCGGGCTCACCGCTTGGCGGCAAGGCAACTTGGTATTCCGCGACCGCCGCCTCGACGACGTGCTTGCCGAAGTAGGGCGTTACCACGACACCCGCATTCGCTTGCAGAATGAAAACTTGGGCAAGCTACGGGTGAGCGGGACATTCCATACCGCCGAACTCGGCAACACGCTTGACGCTATCGCCGCCATCTTGCCGGTTAACATCGATCATGTCGGCGAACATGAAATCGTGCTGAAATCGGCAGAATCCCTCTACAGATAAAGCTGTACACAGAAAATCACAAAATAAATTCAAATCCCTGACGATTTTTTTAAAGTCATGCGTCTATCCCTTATGAACACACACAACAAGGGAGAAACGGATAAATGACATTAACGATGAAACGGCTTACCGCCGCTATTTTGGCGACCATGGCAAGCACGGCCTATGCAGAACAACAAAAACATCACTTTGACATCCCCGCGCAATCGCTGGGTTCGGCACTGCAAACGCTCGCCGCACAATCCGGCGCGCCGATGCTTTATGCCGAACAGACGGCGGCGGGCAAGCAAAGCCGGCGCTTGAGCGGCGATTACACGACCGCTGAAGCGGCGGATAAATTGCTTGCAGGCAGCGGCCTTGTTCACAGCGTCGCCGCAAACGGCACGGTGACGGTTAAACCCGCGCCAAGCACTGACCCCGTTACGTTAAAGCCGATGACAGTCGTTGGAAAATCCAAACTCGATCCGAATGACCCTTTTAATAAAGACTACGCAGTCGCCAATGCCGGCACCGCCACCAAAACCGATACGCCGATCATGTTAACGCCCGCATCGGTGCAAGTCGTGCCTAAGGCGGTGATGAACGATCAGCAGAATATCAATATCCTGGATTCGCTTAACCGAAATGTTAGCGGCGTGTCGGCGAGAACCGGGTCAGGTGTTTTATACGATAACTTTATTATTCGCGGATTCACCACCGGGCTTACCGGAAATGCTTACCGTAACGGCTTGCTGTTCCCCAGCAATTTTTACGAACCGTCCAATATTGAACAGCTCGAAGTGTTGAAAGGCCCAGCCGCCGCGCTCTATGGCCGTATCGAACCGGGCGGCATCGTGAACATCACCACCAAAAAACCGTTGGCGACGCCTTATTATGCGTTGCAGCAGCAGTTCGGCTCTTACGATCTTTATCGCACCACTGTCGATGCCACAGGCCCCATTGATGACGCTAAAACGCTTTTGTACCGGTTCAATGCGACCTATCTCGACAAGGGATCATTCAAGGATATGGTCAACAGTGATCGCGTTTTTATTGCGCCCACTTTGAGCTGGCGGCCGAACGATAAATTCGAGGCCAATTTAGAGCTGGAATACAAGCACGACAATTTTGTCAACGACTATGGGGTGCCGGTGTTAAACGGCGCGACACGCCCTGTCAAGTTGCCATCTAATACTTTCCTTGGGGATTCGGCGGCGAATCGGGTTGAACAGGAAAACGTGCTGATCGGATTCGATTGGAAATTCAATTTCAATGACAATTGGAAACTGACCAACCGTTTTCTTTGGGAAGATTGGAGTCAGAAGTCAGTCGATGTATTTCCGATAAGTATGCGGGCAGACAATCGAACCTTGAACAGGGGGCTGTTCAAGGTTCAACAGAGTTGGGAGACGTTTACGACCAATTTGGATCTGAGTGGCAAATTCGACTTGTTCGGCACCCGGCACGATATTTTGATTGGCGGTGATTTCTATCATAACAAATGGCCGGGGATGTCCAGCTTTTCCGGTGCTACAGCCGCTGTGCCGACTATCGATATTTTCAATCCGGTCTACAATCGAGTCAGCCAAGCGGCCATTGATCAACAGGCCGACAACAGCTTTCAGACACGTCTTGATCAATGGTTCGGCGTTTATTTCCAGGATCAGATTACGCTTTGGAATAAGCTGCATATATTGGGCGGCGGTCGCTACGATTGGTCGTTAAATGGCAGGGGAACTTCGACAACGTCGTTGCAACAGGCCCAAAACAATTTCAGCGATATAGAGACGCAAAACTTCAGTCCGCGAGTCGGCTTGCTGTACCAGCCGTGGACATGGTTGTCAGTGTACGGAAACTATACGCAATCCTTTAACGGCAACAGCGGTTTTTCCGCTACCGGCAAGCAATTCGATCCGCAAATCGGCGAACAGTTCGAAGCCGGTTTCAAAACGGAGTTTTTCGATAAGATGTTATCGACCTCCGTGGCTTTTTATCACTTGACCAAAAGCAACACCCTGACGCCCGATCCCAATAACCGGTTGTTCAATCTTGCGATAGGCGAAGCGCGTAGCCAGGGGATTGAAGTCGATATTAAAGGCCAAGTAACCGAACGGCTAAATCTGGTTAGCACTTATGCCTATACCGATACCCGAGTCACTAAAGATAATACCGGGATCGTAGGCAACGAGCTGGTGAACGTACCGGAACATCAGGCCAGTTTATGGGGAACTTATCAGTTCACCGAGCGATTCAAAGTGGGGATCGGTGAGGTTTTGGTCGGCAGTCGTCAAGGGGACACCAAGAATACTTATCAATTGCCGGGCTATGCCAGGACGGATGCGATGGCGGCTTATACCCATCCCATCGGTAAAACCCGGTTGACTACGCAGTTAAATATCAACAACCTGCTGAACAAGGATTATTTTAGTGACAGTTCTCTTTTTTCCGGTGGCCGCGCCTCGGTACTTGTCGGCGAGCCGATTTCGGTCATGGGGTCGTTGAAGTTGGAATATTAGTTTTATCGTTCCCACGCTCCGGCGTGGGAACGCAGTAGTAGACGCTCCAGCGTCCCTGAAGCTGCGCGGATCGAGGGGGCAAGGCAGTGTTTCGCAACGCCGGAGCGTGGGAACTATGTAATGCTTTCAACAACCCAATATCGATATTCAATTCGACAACAACGGAACGATGAAAACCGACATGAATCAGGCCGATTCAATAACTGAACAACATTCTCCAAACCAACGCCTCTCTAGGCTGAAGATCCGGCGCAAAAACTGGCTGGCGGTGCATCTGTGGCTGGGCTTGAGTTTGGGATTTTTGCTTTCGATCTACGGCATCACCGGCAGTATTCTGGTGTTTCATGACGAAATCGAAGAATGGCTGTATAGCGAACTGTTAATCGTCAAACCGCCGGAACATTCTGCGAATTACCGGCCCTTGGCGACGATATTCGAGGACGGTCGCAAGGCCATGCCGATGCAGGCCAAACCTATTTTCGCCACCTATCCGCGTAACGGGCAAGCGGCTTTCAAACTCAAATATGCCGTCACTGCGGCGGACGGAGCGCGTGAAATATGGCAGGTTGCGGTCGATCCCTATACGGCTCAGGTAACCGGCAAGTATTTGCTGGATCGCTCGGACAGCGTTGTTCCCGAAACGTTTATCGACTTTATATTCAAACTGCATTACGCGCTGCTGATTAAGTCGCACGATGTCAGCACGGTGGTGGTAGGGCTGTCCGGCGCTTTATTGATGATCTCGGTGCTGACCGGCCTGATCGTTTGGTGGCCGTTGACCGGGCGCTGGCGGCAAGCCTTGACCGTCAAGGCCGGGTCCGGCGGCGTCCGCTTCAATTACGACCTGCATAAGGTTTCCGGTTTTTATCCTGCTTTGGCGATGCTGCCGGTGCTGTTTTCCGGGATTTACATGGTGCTGCCGCATCAGGTGGTGCCGGTGCTGGAGCTGTTCTCGCCGGTGACTTACCGCTATTGGTTCCAATCCAGTCCGCCGACCGGTAATGCCCAGGCCATCGGCATGGATCAGGCGGTCGCAATTGCCGTGCAACGCTATCCGACCGGCCGGCCGCATTTTATTTACGGAGCTTTTACCC
>JBAQYH010000292.1:0-2198 GCA_049299935.1 Methylobacter sp.
TGCCGTAATTGGCGACGGTTTTATAGCCCAGGCAAAGCTCGTCGGCGATTTTATGCGCGGTCAAGCCTTTTGCCAGCAGCAGGAATACGTCGAACTCCCGGGCCGACAGGGCATCGACAATGGTTTGATAATCGGTCTCGCTATTTTGCGGGGACAGGTTTTTCATCAGGCCCTGTTCGATATAAACTTCTCCTGCCGCTATTTTCTGTATCGCCGTGGCCAGGATGTCGGGGGCGCTGTTTTTGGTGATATAGCCTTTTGCTCCGGCATTGATAGCCCTGTCGACATAAACCATTTCATCGTGAACGCTAAAGACCAGTACCTTCGCGTTACTGTCCCGGTTGCAGATGCGGCGAATGCTTTCCAGTCCGCCGATGCCGGGCATCGATAGGTCCAGCACCATGACGTCCGGCTGTTGTTCCTGGTATAGCTGGCAGGCCGCCTCGCCGCGTTCGGCTTCGGCGATCACGTCAATATCCGCCTCGGCCGATAACAGCATCCTGAACCCTGCACGGACCACGGCATGGTCGTCGACCAGGATGACTTTTATTTTCTCTTTCATGATAATGGGATAGTCGCGATGATGCTCATGCCGTGGTGCGGCCGGGTCTGTATGGCGAATTCGCCGCCCAGGCTGTTGATTCTTTCTCTCATACCCAATAAGCCGAAACCGGTTTTAATCTTGTCGACGGCACAGCCTTGTCCGTCGTCGGTTACCTGTAGCCGCAGCGCTGTTCCGGTTTCGGCCTGATGCTCAATTTCCAGGCTGATGGCCGCTTGGCTCGCCTGAGCATGGCGGACAATATTAGTCAGGCATTCCTGGACGATCCTGAATATCTGGATGGTGATTTTTTGCTCCAGGTTATCGACTTCGTCAGGGCAGGTGATGGTGAGCTTTAACTCAGGATTCCTGATCGACCAGTGATTTAACAGGTCTTCCATGGTGGCTTTCAGTCCCAGCTCGGTTAATACCAAAGGATGCAGTTGATGCATCATCGAGCGCACCACCGTCATTAAATGGTCGCAGATAGCGATAATGGAATCGGTAGTTTGCTTGATGCCGGCCGCTCCGGCTTGGGATCGCCCGGCTGTCACCGCCATGACTTTAATGGCCGTCAGCGATTGTCCCAACTCATCGTGCAATTCCTGCGACAGTCGTTGCCGTTCATCTTCCTGTATTGCCAGGGTATGTTGGGTTAATGCCCGGTTTTCCTGTTGGCTGGCGTTCAGCTCGCCGGTCATGTGATTGATGGCCTTGGCAATACTGTCATATTCCTGGATGGAAAAGTCGGGCAGTTTTTGGCTGTACTGCCCGGTTTCAATGACTTTTAACGCATTCACGATGACGGCAATGGACTTAAGGGCTTTATTAAAAGCCAGGTTGACGGCCAAGAAGGTGAACAGCGTCAGCAGAAAAAGCGAGCTGAAAAAGCCTATGCTTTCTTCCCAGACCTCAGTGATTTCATCCAGCGGATTGGCTTGAACAATCAGCGTCAGCTGTTTGCCTCCGAAGGTTGTTATTTGGTGTTCAGCTTTTGGATGCTTGCCTTCAACCAGCTTGATAAACCATTGCGGAGGCTTTTCTTTGTGATTTGTCGGGTGGTTTTTATGGCTAATACTGATTATTTCGCCTGAGGGGGCTTTTAATTGAATGCTTAAATGCCGGGTTTCTTTTAGCGCGTTAAATTGAGACAGCCAGTCGGTTTCAGCGTGCGGGATTTGCGATGCTTGCGAAAAGCCGAATGTTATCAACTGCACCGCCAGATTAATGGATGAATCGACTTCTTTTTCCACGGCGTTGCGCGCCTGCCATGTGGCTATCGAACTGCCCAGTATCAGAATACACAGGGAAGAGAATAGTATTCTTAAGTTGATTTGGTAGCGTAGGGTCATAATAGGTGGGTGCGGAAGGATTTCGGCAAATTGCACTATTATTCATTCATGAGGATTTATTCGCTATAGGAAAAAATCATTTTTTTCGGTTAGTTTATTGTAATTCCATATTTTTACCTGGTTTATCAATATCTTCAAAGTGATGTCTGCTTGCCTGGACAGCAGGGGCTTTAATTAAAACCGGTCTTGTAAGCTTAAAGTCGAAGTTTATTTAAAAGACCGGGCAAATTTACAGTTGACAGAGGGATGGGTTCAAAGCATAATACGCGTCTCAGTAAGGCGCCCGTAGCTCAGCTGGATAGAGT
>JBAQYH010000293.1:0-2032 GCA_049299935.1 Methylobacter sp.
CTATGTCCCTGGCGATCATCGCGCTGGCACTGGGTATCGCTTACTTTTTAACCCGCCATCTCAGCAAGCAAATCGGTATCGATCCCTTGTATGCCAAAGGCATCGCCAAAGAAATTGCCGCCGGCGACTTGTCCCGGACTATCCATCTGGATGAGGGCGACAAGGACAGCCTGTTGCATGCGATAAAAAACATGCAGCAAAAACTGCTGGCCCGCAGGACCGCGGAACATAAAGCGGCCGAAGAAATCCTGCGGATCAAAATGGCTTTGGACAACACCAGCATCGGCATCATGCTGGCGGACAATGACCGCAACATCGTTTACGTCAATAAATCGGTGGTTAACGCGCTCGGTAAAATAGAAGCGGAAATCCGCAAGCAGATACCCGCCTTCTCAGCCGATGCCCTGATCGGAACCAGCATGGACAGTTTTTACCAAAATCCGTCGCAGCAGGCGACAGTGCTCGCCGCCTTAACCGGCGCCCACAGCGAAGACATCCAGCTGGGCGGTCGCACCATCATGGTCGTTGCTAATCCGGTCGTCAGCCAGCAAGACCAGCGCATCGGCACCGTCACCGAATGGCATGACCGAACCGCCGAGGTTGCCGTGGAAAAAGAAGTGTCCACCATCGTGGTTGCCGCGGGCATGGGCGATTTTTCCAAGCGTTTTGACCTGCACGACAAGGTGGGCTTTTTGCGCGAACTGGGCGAAGGCCTCAACCAGATGCTGTATACCAGCGAAACCGGCCTCAAGGACGTGGCGCGCGTCCTTGGCGCTTTGTCCCAAGGCGACCTGACCGAAACCATTATTAACGACTATCAAGGCACGTTCGGGCAACTTAAGAGCAACGCCAATTCCACGGTAGCAAAACTTGAACAGATCATCCATCAAATCAAGGATGCCACCGATTGCATCAATACGGGAGCCAAAGAAATTGCTTCCGGCAACAATGATTTGTCGTATCGCACCGAACAGCAGGCCGCCAGCCTGCAACAAACCGCCGCCAGCATGGAAGAGCTGACCTCTACCGTACAAGCCAATGCCGAAAACGCCAAACAGGCCAACCGGCTTGCCATCGGCGCTTCCGAAATCGCCGGACAGGGCGGGGCGGTGGTCGATCAGGTCGTCACCACCATGAATGATATAAAAACGTCTTCGCAGAAGATCGAGGAGATCATTACCGTGATAGACGATATTGCCTTCCAGACCAACATTCTCGCCTTCAACGCCGCCATAGAAGCCGCCCGTGCCGGTATGAACGGACAAGGCTTTGCCGTTGTAGCCGGCGAAGTGCGGCAACTTGCGCAACGTTCCGCCGTGTGCGCCGAGGAAATCAAGGGCCTGATTGAAGACTCCGTAGAAAAGATCGATGACGGCAGTAAACTGGCCGCCCAGGCCGGTCTTACCATGAAAGAAATCCTCGGTGCCATCCATGGCGTCACCGGCATGATGTCGGAAATAACCGCCGCCTCGGTTGAACAAAGCGCCGGCATTGAGCTGGTCAACCTGGCCATCAGCAAAATGGACGATATGACCCAGCAGAATGCGGCTTTGGTGGAACAAGCCTCCGCCGCCGCTGAATCGCTGGAAGAACAAGCGCAAAATCTGGTCGTCACGGTCAGCGGATTTAAGATCGACAAAACAGCGGTTAATCGCGACGTGTACTACGATCTTGAGGAAAACACCGCAGTGTTGCAGGAACTTCAGCAGCTGCACCATCACCTGGAGCATAAAGAACATATCCTTTGGGATGCCATAAAAACCGGCGGCAGCAATGCCCTCCACAATCTTGAAAACGTAGCGGCCGTTAAATCGAAACCTCAAATGCTGGCTTTTGCAGATGGCGATTGGGAGAACTTTTAATAATAAAAACTTTTTATGCCGTACAGGCAATCGATAACAACCACATTCTTCGCGAAAAAAATTATGATAAAAAAACTGAAAAAAAACGTGGCCGGCGCCAGACAAGGTCAATACGGCTTACACAAAAACCTGTTCAAGACTTTGCAAAAGAACGCGGGTAAGCAATATAT
>JBAQYH010000294.1:0-20740 GCA_049299935.1 Methylobacter sp.
GCTTTTAGTTCTTGGTTATCTCATCTTCGAAGCCACGGCCATTATTTAATGTTAGAGTCATTAGTCTTTCTTGACTTGCAATATATTGATTTAATTGGTCAATTTCTTTTTGAGGCCGACTTTGAAGGAGCAAATTTATCATATGCTAATCTTTGTAATTCCTACCTTGACGATTCATTTCTTGATGGAGCATGTTTGGCAAAAGCTGACTTGTCTAACACAACCCTTACTGGCGCGTTTCTAAGATATGCCAATCTTGAAGGCGCAAATCTAGTCAACGCAGATCTCAGAAGCGTAAATCTTGAAGGAGCAATTTTTACCGGTGCAGACATTGCGGGAGCAAACTTTGAAAGAGCAAATCTAGAAAATACGAATCTTTTCGAGGCAGTGAATATCGAATCAGCTAACCTTAAAAACACAATCTATGACACAAACAATGCATCTCATTAGTCGCTTTAGAGTTGGTCGCAGGATGAGTTGGACTTGGCTTACAGTCAGTCAAGTTCAACCACAATTTTTCCCAAATAACCGTTTTTCTCGTGAGTCATCTCACTCTGAGCATCGCTGTTCAGCAAGTAGATATAAGCCTGGATGGAGCTTTTACGGAATCCAGGGTTCCAGAGCCAGGATTTAACACAAATTTTGCTCAATTCGCCTTAGCCGAAATAACATACACCGGTATGTGACTGGTGGTCACTACCAAGAGGTTTCACAATCCTAAACAACAGCCTTCAAGCAAGTCGTTGCTGAATCCTTTGATTTAATATATCAGCATAATAATCATCTATTGTTATCCCTAAGCCATCATTTGCTTGATCAATCCCATGTTGGATTTTTTGTTCCAACTTCTGGTTTACTGAGAATTGATTTTTAGATCTTAAAAACTCTACAAAATGCAACACTTCTAAAGCCAAAGGTTCTGGAAAGTCTTGGACTTCTTGATAAATCTTTTCTGCTGTATTCATGCATTAACCTCGTTGATTGACGGCTAATTTCAATTCAAAGCAAGCTTTGAACTCCAATAGCGATGTTTTTATGACAATTCCAACGCTAAATTGTACTGAAAAGCGGTTTTTCTTCACTTTTTACAACGATCAGCGCTACTACCGCATACCGATCTTTCGTACTAGAATGCATTTTACAGCATTGTAATGTACTGAATGAGGTATTCATGCCCGTGCGCAAAATCCCCAAGAACTACCGCAACGTGACCGGTATCGCCGCGCATCGCAAGGCCGAAGGCCAGGCAATGTTCGAATCAACGCTGGAGCGTGACTTTATTACTTTGCTGGAATTCGATCCCGCTATTGAAACGTTCGAAGTTCAACCATTGGTTGTTGACTGGGTTGATGATAAAGGTGGTGCGCATGGTTATACGCCTGATGTCCTTGCTACGTTTAAGCTGCACGATCATCATAGCAAGGTGCTGTACGAGGTCAAATACCGTTCCGAGCTGGCGCAGCATTGGTCTGAGTTGCGGCCTAAGTTCCGTGCGGCAGTGCGATTCGCTCGCTCTCATGGATGGCGCTTTAAGATCATTACTGAAGTGGAAATCCGTACGCCTTATCTGGAGAATGCGAAATTCCTGCTTTCTTTTGTAAGACAAGGACCCGCGGAGGAAGCGCACATGGATATGCTGGATGAACAGATACGGCAGTTGCGCAATACGACTCCATCGGAATTGCTTGGCAGGATATTTCAAGATGAATGGAACCAAGCAAGGCTATTGCCGTCGCTCTGGTATATGGTGGGAACGAGGCAAATAGGGTTTGATATGGATACTAAGCTTACTATGAATAGCCCAATTTGGGCCTTACACAAATGAGTGCGCCACATAAGCTATTGCAACTTCAGCCCGGTGCTGCTGTTCTTTACCGCGACCGGTTGCACCGAATTACTCATATTATCGATCTAAATGAAGTGCTTGTTGAGGATGATGAGACTCGGCAAGTTAGCCATGCCAAAGTAGGCGACCTCGCTCCGGCAGTTGTTGCTCCATTGGCAGGAGCCAGACCGGATTTAGTTTCTGCTCCTGATGATGCGTGGGAGGAAGCAACCAAGCGCTTCGAGATCATTCGACCGCTACTTGATATGCCATACCGCAGTCGGCAGGATGTCGTTGCACGGGCTAAAGAATTCGAACACCATGAAAATACGCTCTATGACTGGATTCGACGTTATGAGGCTACCGGGTTGGTTACATCGCTATTTCCCCGCAGTAGAAGCGATAAAGGTACTACCAAATTATTGGCCGAAGTCGAAACTATTATTCAGGCCGTGGTCGAAAGCGACTATCTAACCAAACAGCGAAAATCCCAACAAAAAGTTTGTGATGAAATTCGGCGGCGTTGCGTTAATGCAGGCATTAATCCACCGCATAACAATACTGTGCGCAACCGCCTGAAGGCGTTAGCAGACGAATATGTTATGGTCAAACGCAAAGGCTGGAAAGCGGCCGATCAAGTTTACTCGCCAGTTGAGGGAAAGTTTCCGGGCGCGGATTGGCCCTTTGCTGTGTTGCAGATCGATCACACTCCACTGGACATCATTCTCGTCGATGACGTGTATCGACGACCAGTAGGTAAACCGTGGATTACTTTAGCGATTGACGTCTTCAGCCGTATGGTCGCAGGTTTCTATGTATCGTTTGATCATCCTGGGGCGTTGTCCGCAGGGCAATGTTTGGCGAGTGCAATTTTGCCAAAAGACGCCTGGCTATCGAAACACGATATCAAAGGTGACTGGCCTTGCTGGGGCATACCAGGGAAACTGCATATGGATAACGCCCGCGAATTTCGCGGCAATATGCTACAGCGTGCTTGCCTGGAGTATGGCATTGATATTGAGTGGCGCCCGGTAGCCCGGCCTCACTTCGGTGGGCATATCGAACGATTACTTGGCTCATTTGCTCAAGAAATCCATACCTTGCCCGGCACCACGTTTTCTAATCCGCGCGAGCGAGGCGATTATGATTCCGAAGCCAAGGCGGCTTTGACTCTGACAGAGTTCGAAGAATGGTTGGTAACTTTTATCGTAAACGTTTACCACCAGCGGGTTCATTCGGGTATTAACATGTCTCCTTTGGAAAAGTGCCGGCAAGGCGTGTTCGGTACTAAAGATATACCTGGCCGTGGGCTGCCGACACGGATTATGGACGAGGACCGCTTGAGGCTCGACTTAATGCCATACGAAGAGCGAACGGTTCAGGATTATGGGGTCGTAATCGACGAAATCCATTACTATCATGATGTCTTGCGGCGCTGGATCAACGCAGCAGATCCGGTTGCTCCAAAATACAAGCGCAAGTTTATGTTCAGGCGTGACCCGCGAGACATCAGTACTATCTGGTTTTATGATCCAGAGGTCAATGTCTATTACCCAGTGCCATACCGGAATACGTCCCACCCGCCGATCAGTATTTGGGAGTTACGGGAAGCAAAACGCCAAATTAAAGCAGATGGGCGCAGACATATTGATGAGCGAGCGATCTTTGATGCTTACGGGCGAATGCGCGAAATCGAGCAGAATGCCCAAGCCAAGACCGTGGCAGCCCGGCGGACGGCTCAGCGCCGTAAATTTGCGCAAGAGGCAATTCGTCCAAGTATCACCAATGCTTTGGACAAGCCTGAGTCAGAACCGACACCAGCACCCGTTGAGATACTCACTATTCAGCCTTTTGACGAAATGGATGATTTGACGTGAGCCACTTGAACGACTCGGCAGCCAAGCAGCTGGAATTAAGCAATGCGGAGAGAATTGAAAAGATTCGTTCTCCTCGCTGGATCGGTTATCCAAGGGCCAAGGTCGTCTTGGCCAAGCTGGAAGATTTACTGGTCTACCCTCGCTCGCACCGGATGCCAAACATGCTGGTAGTTGGGGATACCAATAACGGCAAAACCATGTTGGTGCAGCGATTCTGTTCTCTTCATCCTGCCGACAATAATCCCAGTGGTGATGGCATACACGTGCCTGTGCTCTTCGTGCAGGCGCCGCCGGTCCCGGACGAGGGTCGTTTTTACAATGCCATTCTTGAGCTGTTGTTTGCACCTTACAAGCCGAACGACCGGGTGGACAGAAAGCAATTTCAGGTCATTAAGCTGTTGAAATACGTTGGGCTGCGCATGCTGGTGATCGACGAAATTCACCATATCATGGCAGGTAACCTGAATAAGCAGCGCACGTTTTTAAATGTGCTTAAGTATTTGGGCAACGAATTGCAGGTGCCAATCGTGACAGTGGGGACGCGAGATGCTTTTCGTGCGCTCCAGACCGATTCGCAATTGGCCAACCGTTTCGAGCCGGTATTGTTGCCTCGCTGGGAGTTCGATACCGATTTTCTGCGCTTGCTTGCGAGCTTTGAGCGCATGCTGCCTCTACGTGAACCATCCCTGTTGCACGGTACGACCTTGGCTACCAAATTGTTCTCGATGTGCGAAGGTTATATCGGCGAACTGTCGCGCTTGCTCAATATGGCTGGCGTATACGCAGTCGAGTCAGGAAAGGAGCGCATCGATGAGAAAGTTCTCAATGCCATTGATTGGGTATCGCCATCCGATCGCAAGCGACAAATCGATCGAGGCGGTTGAGCATGCTTACTGGCGAGTTGTGGCCGGCGCATCCCCATCCTTACCGTGATGAGCTGCTGTCGTCGTGGTTGGTGCGGGTGGCGCATGCGAATGGACTCAAGGTTCAAACTTTTTGTGCTCAGGAATTCGGCAACGAACACCAGCTTTGGAATCGCGATATTGATCGTTTGGCTCCTGCTTGGCTAATAGAAACCATGAGTGCGAAAACAGGCGTTCCACTCAAACGGGCGTGGGAAACAACGTTGCTGGGTTATGAGGGGAAACTATACGACAAATACCATCCGGCCGGGCAGCTGCGTTGGGTGCTGCCGTTACAGATATATCACCGGAAACGGCGAGGATACGGTCTCCAATTTTGCTCAAAGTGCTTGGCAGAGGGATGTGAGCCTTACTATCGAAGGTCGTGGCGTGTGGCGTTTTACACTTTTTGCCCAAGGCATGATGTGATGCTGTGGGATCGTTGTCCAAACTGTGGGAACGGTGTTGTTTTTCATCGGCTTGAACTGGGCAAGCCTGACTTAATTGATGGTCCGTCGTTGCAGTGTTGCTGGTCTTGTGGATTCGATCTGTGCTGTGCGCCAACAGTGCCGGTAAATAAGTGGAATGATCGTACGTTTTTATCTTGGAGCAGAGCCCTGCGATTAATTGATAGAGGAGCAGTTGACTCAGCGGGTTTTGACTATTCCAAGCTTGCCGTATTACATCAATTTTGTGCTTTGATGGTTTCAATGAGGTGTGCTCCTAAACTGATGGCGTATGTTCAGGAGAAAACCAACCAATTGCCAATTCCTCTTGTCAAAAGACGTATAGCTTTCGAGCTGCGGTCACTTGTCGAGCGTCATCATGTCTTGGGGTTGTCCTGGTGGCTGATCAGTCGTTGGCCTTCTCGTCTAAGGGCGGCTTGGAGACGCAAGGTTGTACGTTACAATGTACTCGGGAAGGATTTTGATACCGCACCTGAGTGGTATCTTACTGTAGTTGAACAACTGATTCGTCGTGACTGACCGGTTAGTAAACCTCTATATAAAAACTATTTTGAATGACTTGTGAATTGTACATATGCCAAAAGAGCGTAATGTCCTGTTTTCGTCGACCTTCTTTACTAACTTAAATATAGAGGTGCTAAATGTGTCAAAGATATTATTCTGACAAATATCATTATAGAAGGTTATGGAGCCGAGCTTTGAATGTTTATTTTTCTATAGGTGTTTGATGGAATCGTTCCTAAATTCTAAACAGGTAGTCTATCTTGATGGATACGCAACGACACCACTTGCGCCCGAAGCGCGTGAGGCGATGTTGATTGCTTGGGGTGAGCCTGCCAATGCAGGAGCACCTCATGCAGGTGGTGCCCGTGCAGCAGTAATTGTTGATGAAGCTCGGAGAGCGGTAGCTGATCTTATAGGAGCAGATTCATCTGAGATTATCTTTACATCAGGAGCCACAGAGTCAAATAACTTAGCGCTCTTCGGTGTTACGGCAGCAGCAATCCGTGCAGGTATTTTGCGCCGACGAATTGTCGTTTCGGCAATTGAGCATAAGTCGGTTCTTGAACCGGCGAGAGCCTTAGTTGATCAGGGTTTCGAGATTATAGAGGCGCCGGTTGATTGTAATGGACAGGTTGATCTTAAAGAAATAGCTCGTCTCATCACGGACGAAACGCTTCTTGTATCGATAATGGCGGCAAATAATGAGATCGGTGTTATTCAGCCAATAAGAATTATCGCTGGATTAGCTCACGCAGCAGGTGCCTTATTTCATTGTGATGCGGCTCAGGCTGTCGGAAAAATACCAATCAATGTATTCGATCTCGACATCGACTATTTGAGTATCTCGTCGCACAAAATGTATGGCCCTAGCGGTATTGGAGCGCTGTTTGTGGCGTCGGGAGGGCTTCGTCCACATCCTGTTTTTCTTGGCGGTGGACAAGAGGGGGGGCTTCGGTCAGGTACTGTCCCTGTGCCGCTAATTGCTGGCTTTGGAGCCGCTGCTCGTTTGGTCAATCGCAGTCTCGTAGAAAACGCGCAACACGTCGATGAGCTTTCCAAACAGTTGTTAACGGATCTTATTACTCACCAAGTTCTATTTGACCTTATTGCCGGTGATGTGCAGCGTCTTCCAGGAAGTTTAGCTCTATGTCTTCACGGTGTCGATGCCAATTCTTTTGTCGAAATCCTTGGGCAAGAGGTGCATATTTCAACAGGCTCGGCATGTGCATCTGGTCAGATAAGAACATCACATGTCTTGAAATCAATTGGAATGAGTGATGAGGCAGCGCGCTCTGTAATACGAATACTATTTGGGAAATATAATAAAGATGAAGATGCGCACTTGGCGGCGGCACGAATTTTCTTGGCATATACAAAGTCAGGTCTTGCTACTGGCGAGTTCCACCAGTAAGATACCTTTATGAAAAATTCTTTTGATATATGCGAAACTAAGGGGCGATTTGCGGGGCATGAAACGTTTCCGTTGCGGTTGCTTTGGCTCAAAAAAGCCTATGATGCGGTCAAAAATGGTGTGCCTTCTGGTTCATTCCACGAGCCTGAGGCCATTAGTCGATTTGGTGTTGGTCGAAATATGGCTGTCTCAATGCGTTATTGGGCGCTTGCAGCACGAATGATTGCTGAAGAAGGTAAGATGCTGGTCGAGACGGATTTGGGCAAAGCAGTCCTTTCTGAGGATGGTTGGGATCCATTTCTTGAGCGTCCTGCGACTCTTTGGCTGGTACATTGGAATCTTGCGTCAGATCCTGAGTTTACGACAACAATCTATTTCGCCTTCAATGCTGTGGCGTCAGCTGAGTTTGATGCAGCAACTATAGTGGAAGGGCTCGAAGCACTCGTTGACAAGAAGGGGTGGCGAGCGGCCACTGTTACATTACGACGTGACGTTGAGGTCTTTTTACGTGGCTATATCCGGCGCGAGGATGCGAGTATTGAGGATGCGGCTGAACCATTGTTGGCTGAGCTCGGCTTAGTTCGTGGTATCAAACCTGGAAATTGGTATGAGTTTGTTCGTGGTCCTAAGCCAACGTTACCCGACAGCGTTTTTGCCTACGCTCTTGGAATGTTTTGGGAACGAAGCAGCAATGACATAGCGACCTTGTCTGCTGAGCAGATTTGCTATGCACCTGGCTCACCTGGCAGGGTATTCAAGCTCGATGAGGATAGTGTGGTTACTCGATTGATGCGTTTGGAAGCGTTAACTGACGGAGCTTGGCTTTGGACTGATACAGCGGGATTACGTCAGATACAGCGTCAACGCAATGTTGATTTGCTAAGTATCCTTGCCGAGGCTTACCCCAAAAAATTGAAAGGAGAGTGTACGATATGAGCAAACTCTCTGATATTGTACATATCGAAAGGCGTTTTGCGAGATCCGCAAGGATCGACGAGGATTTAAAAGGTACGCCTCCTCTTGTCGGGTACGTAATGCAGGGTAGTATTACCAAAGCTCTTGCTGCGATGGGTTTAGCGCAGCTTGAGACACGGCAGGGTGCTTTCACGTGGACTGGACCTTATGGGGGGGGGAAGTCAAGCGCCGCGCTCCTTCTGGGCAATCTTGTAGGTGGTGCTCATGAAGGGCGTACTATTGCTCGGAAGACTGCCGGAACAGAGTTAGCGAAGCTCTTTGCTCAAGCTTTCCCAGAAACCTCTGGAGACTGGAGTGTTGTTCCCGTTACTGGCAGTCGTGCAGAATTGCGGAAGGCAATTGCAACGGCGGCTGCTAAGACGTTGGGCTGGGATCACAAGGCTCAAGATAAGGCAAATTCGAGCGACGATAATCTGATTGCTGCTTTGTTTGATGCATCAAACAAAGAGCGTAGCGGCATTCTGTTAATTATTGATGAGCTTGGTAAGTTTCTAGAGTATGCTGTTGCCAATCACGGAGATATTCATCTTTTACAGGATCTCGCAGAGCGCAGTTCGCGTAGCGATGGACGCTTTGTCATACTTGGAATCCTCCATCAGACGTTTGACCAATATGCAGGTAGACTCACTCGTGAAACTAGGCAGGAGTGGGCAAAGGTACAAGGGCGTTTTCAAGATATATCGTTTCTAGCCGGAGTCGATGAGACCGTGGCATTGCTTGGACGTGCCATCATTGTTGACCGGCCACCGACTAAGGCCAATGTGAACGCGGCCAACGTCGCAAACGCTGTAGCGGCAAGACGTCCCGCTGATTCGCATAGTCTCAAGAATGCTCTCTCCGCAACATGGCCCCTAAACCCGGTGACTGCACTCATGCTCGGTCCGGTCTCCCGTCAACGATTTGCTCAAAACGAGCGTAGCGTTTTTGGTTTTCTAGCTTCTGCGGAACCGCATGGATTTGTCGAGTTTTTGCAGAATAACTCTGTAGGAGATTCTATCGATTACGGCCCCGATCAGCTTTGGGATTATCTCGCTGCAAATTTTGGTATGGCGCTCGCATCAGGTAAAGATAGCCATCGTTTCAGTTTAGCGTTCGAGGCAATTGATCGGGCCGCAGCAAAAGGAAGCTCGGTTCATGTTTCCGTTACAAAATGTGCAGCAGTGATCGAGTTTTTTCGCAATGGCTCTGGAGTTGCGGTCGCAAACGAATTCCTTGAAGCAGCCCTTCCCGGAATCCTTCCGCAAGATATTCACGCTACGATCAATGACCTAGTTGAGTGGGCAATCCTTATTAGACAACCGCGACTTGGCGGTTACGCCATGTTTGCAGGTAGCGATTTTGATCTTGATGAAGCTATCCAGAAGTCATGTTCTGTTACGAAAGAACTTGAATTTGCAACGTTGCCTCAAAGGATGGGGCTGGGTTTCGTTGTTGCAAAGCGGCATTACTTTCGCACGGGCGTGCTTCGTGCTTTTGAGATCGTACTGCATTTGATTAGATCCGATGAGCCACTAGAGGAAGTGGTGGAGGTTCTTAGGCGCATGCAATTCCGGGGAGCTGGACTGATGGTGCTCCTGCTCTTCGATGACTCATTTCAGCCGACAGATGTTGACGAATATGCGAAAGCACTATCTAAGGCGCTGTATTCGGCTGGTGTAATGGCGGCAGTCGGAACGGCCTACTCTGCATTTCGTTTACAGAATGGCGCAGCAGAGCTATTTGCCATAGAGGCTGTCGCCCGCGAGCACCCACAACTTCAAGGGGACAGGATTGCTCGGCGAGAGATCGCAGCGCGTCGTTCTATATGTCTCGATGTTTTGCAAAGTGATCTTAAATCTTCACTTGAGGATGCTAAATGGTGGATCGGCCCTAACACCAATATGAGCATAAAGGATGGTCTTTCGATTGTTGCGACGGTGCTCGCCGATGCTGCGTACAGTATGACACCTATTCTCAAGAGCGAACTCGTACAACGCGACCGTCCATCATCTAATGCTATGGCAGCTGTTCGTGAGCTTGCTTATGCGATGATTCGGTCTAGTGAACAGGAAGGACTTGGCTTTTCTGGCTTTCCGGCCGAAAGAGGGCTTTATCTGACAGTACTTAGTCCATTCGGACTTCATGGTGAGATTTCCAAAGGCTGTTATGGGTTTAAAGGTCCAGACGAGAGTGAAGCTGGAAGAAGTCTATCTGCAGCATGGATGATGCTTGAACATGAACAGGACTTCTCTTTAGACATGGTATTCGCCGCTTGGGCTCTGCCTCCATTCGGAATCAAAGCAGGAGTAATGCCTATCCTGGCGCTTGCCAGTATTTTGGCTCGGCGCGAACGGTTGGCTGTCTATATCGATAACGTATTTCAACCAGTATTAGATACATATTTTGTTGATCGCCTATTACAAAACCCTAGTGCCATTCGTCTCAAAAAGATTAATCGTACAGTAAAGGAGGCAGGGTTTTTAAGTGCTCTTGGTTCTCATTTGGCGATTCCAGGGGAGCCCTCTGCGTTGCCAATTGCTCAGGCCTTATTCCAGAGGTTTAAAGCCCTACCGGATTTTTCCAAAAGAACCGATCATCTTTCTGCTACGGCTAAGGCGATCCGAAATGTTGTTTTGAAAGCTGATGACCCTGAGGCACTTCTTTTCGAAGCACTTCCCTCAGTAGTTGTAGATGGTGATCGCGCGGCAGTGGTAATGGAGGCGCTAGAAGAGTGCGAAAACGCCTACTCGGCACTGCTACAAAAACTTCGTCAGGCCCTAGCTCGTGTCTTAGGTGTTAGCTCTAGCACTTTCGCTGGTGTCGCCGAACGCGCTACAACCGTTAGAGGGTTAACCAATGATCTGCGTTTCGATGCATTCGCTGTTCGTGCGGCTACATTCGAGACCGGCGAAGGAGAGGTTGAAGGGGTGGCAAGCCTGCTGGCACATAAGCCACCGCGTAGTTGGTCTGATCGCGATGTTGATAATGCACTGCTCGAAATCGCAAGGTTCGGTAGACGGTTTCGGGAAGTGGAAGCTCTAGCGGTTGTTCGGAACCGGAAATCAAATACTGAGGCGCTGGCGTTAGTAGTCGGGGTGGATCCCAAGACGCCACCCCTGTTAACTAGTTTTGAGTTGACAGAGACGGAGAAGACAGAAGCTGTTATTCTAGCGGAGAAAATTCTTCATACATTAGGTGGTAAAGGTGTTGATGGATCCATTCGTCTTGCTGCTTTGGCTAGGGCTGTTGCCAGTTTAGCCTCAGAAATATCGCCGGAACAACTATGATAGCAGGAGAACGTCATATCCTGGGGATTTCTGGAGGGCGCGATAGTGCAGCACTCGCTGTCTTTATGCGGCAGCACAAGCCAGGCCTGTCTCTGGAGTATTTTTTTACAGATACAGGCAAAGAGCTACCCGAAGTCTATGAGTTCCTTGATCAGCTTGAAGGTTTTCTCGGAAGACCAATTGTGCGTCTCAATCCGGATCGGGACTTCGATTTCTGGCTGGCAGAATATGGACATTTTCTCCCTTCGCCTAGGACTCGTTGGTGCACTCGTCAGCTCAAAATTCGGCCTCTTGAGCAATGGTTACGCCATGACCTTGATGCGGGCATCGTCATTCATTCATATGTTGCTATTCGCTCCGATGAGCCGAGTAGGGAGGGATACCAAGCCACACATCCGAACATGCTGGTTCATTTACCGTTGCGTGATGCCGGAATAGATCGTCGAGGCGTAATTGAACTACTTAGGGACGCCGATATTGGTGAGCCTGCATATTACGCGTGGCGTTCGCGGTCCGGCTGTACCTTCTGCTTTTTTCAGCAGAAGATCGAATGGGTTCGTCTTCTTGAACGTCACCCAAATGAATTTGAGGAGGCGAAGGCCTATGAAAAAAATGCGCGCGATCATGGCTCACCGTTCACCTGGAGTCAAGGAGAAAGTTTAGAGGAATTGGCAAAGCCAGAGCGCATTCGTGTGATTAGGGCAGATCATGAACGCCGCCTGCAACGTTATCTTGAGCGCCGCCCTAAAAATCCTTTGGCGGCATCGTCAGATGTCGATCACGAGGATTTGTACGGGCCAGTTGCTGAATCTTCCTGTTTAATATGCCACAAATAATATCGGCGTCTAGCCTTCAACCTGAGTAAGGAAAAATGTTTAAAGTTACCGCGCGAACTATTCTTGAGCTTGGGTCAGAGTTAATTAGCTCTGACATCATTGCATTTTACGAACTGATAAAGAATGGTTTCGATGCAGGAACGAAGACGGGGGTTGAAATCAGGTTCGAAGTTGTACTTAGACGTAATAATTTTCTTACTCTCCAGAAGCGACTAAGAGCAACAGCTAATGCCGACCAAAAGCGACTAGGAGTAGCAGCTAATACCGACTTATCAGAACTTAGAAAAGTTGCCCTAGAATCGCTCATTGTAAATGCGCCTGAACGATTACGATCATTAGCTCAAGCTGAAATTCAGCAAGCCAAATCAATCGAGCAACTGGATGAGGCGTTAGAAAAAATTTACAATTCGAACACCATTATTGTTTCGGATACTGGTTCTGGGATGTCAATCGACGACCTTATTAAGAATTTTTTAGTTATTGGAACGCCCTCACGCAAAATCGAGGTAGATGCTGCTATCGCCAACGGCAATGCAAAATCTCCATTTCTCGGGGAAAAAGGAATTGGTCGTTTGTCCGCGATGCGCCTTGGCAATCGATTACGTGTAGAAACAGCACGATGCTCCGATCAGAAACTCAATATCCTCGATATTGATTGGTCGGCTTTCTCAAAGTTGGATGCAATGCTCGACGAAATCAAAGTGGAACCTAAACTAGGGGCCATCAAAGAAAACTCTGAATGGTCGGGCACCAGAATTATTATCAACAATCTTTCTGAAGATTGGACTGAACAGCGTATTAAGGATATGGCGGAGTATGATTTCGCTCGGCTGACTGATCCATTCTTAGACCAAAAAAAGCGGCCACGCATAGTAATTTTTTGGAACAATGAACGGTTGAATATTCCTTGGATGAACCAGTCACTAATCAATAACGCCCATGCTAAAGTTAGCGGTAAGTACGTTATTAATAATGGTGTTCCTCAGCTTAGCTGTCAAGTAGAAGTAATTGATCTTGGGTTTAAAGATCCTCATCCTATCGAGACCGATTTATTCATCGACACGGTAGAAGATTTACAATCGGTTATTGCAGGTACATCACTAGAAATACCCGATGATGCGCTTGTTAGTATCGGCTCCTTCAGCTTTGAAGCTCATTGGTATAATCGACAACGACTCTCTAAGATAGATGGAATTGGTGAGAAGAGGGCGGTCAAAGATCTTCAGGAGAAATGGTCAGGGATTTTGCTATTTCGCGATGGTTTCCGCGTTTTCCCCTATGGAGACAATGATGACGATTGGCTTGGGCTCGACCGAAAAGCGATGGCTCGCTCAGGCTATACGCTGAATAAGATGCAATTTATTGGCCGTGTTGTTATTTCGCGCATGACTAATCCCGATCTTATCGACCAAACCAACCGTGAAGGTATACGAGTGACACCTGAACAGCAAGTTCTTCTCACTCTTATGGGCTATGTAATTCAACACCGACTGTTTCGTTTTATGACAGATGTTGGGCGTCAGTACAAAGGACAGAAGATCGATCTGTCTGAAGCCAAATCTGAAGTTACCCGATTAGAAAGTAGGGTCAAGACAGCGATCAAGCAACTGAGAAAATTGGCACCGAAGGAGGGGCAAGAAGCTGTTGAGGATTTGGAGCAGACATTATTCGAATTTTCTGAATTCGCTACTCGTGCTAGAGCTCGTATCGAAGAAGTAGAACAGGAAAGTCGCCAGATGATCGAAATGGCAGGCGTAGGGCTTATGGTCGAGGTCGTTGCTCATGAGCTCGCCCGCGCTTCCGAGAACGCACTTGAAAACCTAGAAGTACTGCGTAGACGATCATTACCAGAGGACATAAGGGCGCAGTTGGAGTCGTTGCGTGCGCAGATGAAAAGCCTGAGTAAACGAGTTCGGATATTGGATCCGCTAAGCGTATCGGGACGGCAACGTGTCGAAACATTTGCTCTTGATGAGCTGATTCGTGACACGATTGAAGCTCATGAAGCGCAACTCAAACGCCATAGTATACAAGTTAAACTTGACCTACCTGAAAAGCCAGTACAAGTGCGTTTGGTCAAAGGGATGGTGGTGCAGATTTTGGAGAACCTAATATCTAATTCGAAGTATTGGCTACAGATGCGGGCCATTCGCGAAAGAGGCTTCGTGCCTAAAATCACAATCAGTCTTGATTCTCGACCTCCTGCAATCACTTTTGAGGATAATGGTCGAGGGGTTGCGCCAGAGTATCGAGAAAAAGTCTTTCAGCCATTTTTCTCGTTAAAAGAAAAATCAAAGCGGCGTGGACTTGGTCTATTCATCGCCCGCGAATGCGCTGGTCACAATGGTGGCACATTAGTGCTTGATGATCATGCTGATCCCAGGACTGGTCGTTTACATCGATTTATTTTTGAACTTCCTGAGAGTGTGTGATCCTGATGACAAAACTCAAAACTATTCTTAAGCAAGCCAACGTGCAACATGCGCTGATTGTTGACGATGCTTATGACAATATCCCTCTTGCAAGTGATCTGTTGGCTCTCGACACCGATGGATGGACCTCTTTTTTTGAAGATGTAACAGATGAAGATGAAGCAGTTCTTCGTGACATTTTCAATGATTACGATAACTACCGTGCCGATGAGCTGCCGATGTCAGACGTTTTTGTTGCAGCGTTATGGGACAATAAGACCCGGTTCCGAGATCAGCTCACGGAGCCCGTGTTTGGACGGTACCTGATAGATTCTGCAGCCGATAAGCGCCATTTGGATACCCTTGAAGAGCAACTTACAGGTTTTGGGCTCTTATGTACAAAAGTCGGTCGACAGTTTCACAAACAGGTCGCCACATCGGATATTATTTTCATAGATTTATTTCTTGGCTCAGCGCAGAACGATGACGCCGTCAATACCTCAATTAACGAATTGCATCGCGCGATTAATGAGCGCTTAGCGCGTCCGCCAATGGTTATCCTGATGTCACGCAGCTCTCGACTCAAGGCGAAAAGGCAAGAATTCAGAGATAGATCGGGATTGTTTGAATCAGCATTCCGTATTATTCAAAAATCCGAAGTTGGTGAGCACGGTCAATTGCAGCGTATTCTTTACCGTTTGGCTAAACACTATAACGATTCATTGAAACTTGCTGAATTCCTACATGCTTGGCAGGTAGGCTTACAGAAGGCTAGTCAAAGAACGGCAAACTTGATTCGAGCTTTGGATCTGTCAGATCATGCACAAATCCAACAATTACTTTTAAGTGCTGAAGGTGAGCCCACCGGAAGTTATTTGGTCGACGTTTTTGATCGGGTACTTCAACATGAGATCGAATGTGAAGCAACTATAATTGATGCAGCTATGGCCTTGAATGAGCTGAATACTGATGCCTACCCGCCACCTTATATAGCTGGGTCGCGCGATCTTCAGGCTCTGATGCATTGCTCATTATTCCAGAATCGTCAGAGGCTTCGTTTAAGAGGAGCTGAAGGCAGTCATGTTGCATTTGGGGATTTAATTCGGCGCAAAGTGCAGCAAGCACAGAATGAAACAGTAGTTCAGGACTTAAAGGTGCTTTCGGGTATTGACTCAAAACATGTGATGGCAGTTTTAACCCCAGCTTGCGATTTGCAACGGCGGGGTGCAAAACGTATTTTTCTTCTTGTCGGCTCATTACAGCAGCTAACTGCTAAGGATTGGATTTATAAAGAAGATCCATTCCGAACACCTGTTATCGAGATAGACTCTGACAATCGCTTTTGGATTAAATGGGATTTAAAGCATATAGAAACAATCTCGCACGAGGAATTAGAACAGGCGTTGGATGATCCGACAGGCTTCGAAGTAATTGCGCGTCTCAGAGAATCCCATGCATTAGAAATTCAGCAACGATTGCTTTCCAATCTCGGTCGCGTGGGACAGATTGCTCAAATACCGGCGACATTCGCAATGCGTGTTGAGGCATATGTTTGCGGCCTCGATAAAAAGCTGAGTCCCCTTAACATACCTATACTTTTGGAGGCTGAGGGTGTTTGTTACGTTGGTCGTAACGGGTCTAAGGATATGCGTTTAATTCTGCCGGAGGATGCCTGTGATGGTATTTGCCAAGAATTATTATCCCTTAATCTTGATACAGTGCACTCCGATGCGCATAAGGCAATTGAATATCTTCGCCAAACTGATGAGCTGATGGCTGTATTGACTAAAGGTATAACATTGCCTGGATTTGATGCTAATAATCTTAAAGATATTCCTTCACCATCGGGAGAATGTGAGGGGAATGGTGGAAATCAGAGAATACTAACTATTGGGTGGATTGGTCGTAAACAAATCATAGAAGATACTAAATTAAATAAAAATCAAGCACAAAAAGCGGGCATCATTCTATCCGTGCAGGACATAAACGATAGACGGAGATGAAGGGGTAAGAATATCTACCCCAGGAATGCTTGGGTTCTTCGACGAAGGAATTGCTTGACGCCTACAAATACAAAGGCAGGCACAAACATTTTACCAGTGTTCAATACTGCTGCCTTATGCTGTTTTATCGCTTGTCGACGCATGATTAAAAACAGATTTTCCAACAATAAATTATTGATAATCTATTCGAATTTTTGATATCACAGCATCAGCATAAGCTCCTACAGATGGCCACGTATGCTTTAGCGTTGCAAGGCGAATATATGCTGGTAATGGCTTTGCATTTTCCCAGCGCCCAGCTTTTTTTGCTAACACATAGAGCAATTTATTTATCAGCTCATCACTCATTCGCATGCCACTGGGTAATGACATTAAGGCAAGTTTGAATGATTCTCCTTCACGCCACTGAAATTCGATCAAACTGTAGACTTGCTGCTTATGAATTACATCGGCGATTACTACTGCACGTCTGAGTTTTCGTTCAGAATCCAGATAACTCCATTGTCTAGTCCAACGAGGCTTCGTTAGCGGAACGTGTGCTATGGAGTCTTTTATTGGCCGGATTCTAGCCTGGTATCCTGGTAACTCATCCAAATACCGTATCATAGCCTCGAAATTTTCGAAGCTAACCGGTAGAGGCGTCTGACGCACACGTTCAGTTTCTACTATTGTTGGAGTCACCCCGTTGTCCGAATAGGTGCCGTCACCAGTACCTAGCACATCTGTTGGCAAAGCGAGGGGGCGAACAGCATCGGCGCTAATGTAATGACACATCTCCTTTTCTGGCTTTTCCAGTTCCATGCTGGACAATGCGCCAAAACGATCCTCTGGCAGTGTAACAACTGCCGATTGCATGTTATTGGAAGGTTCGTTGTCGCTCTGTAATTCCCCATCGGTTATGTTTTTACCAGAAGCCGGTTTAGCCGGAAATGCTGGTTTTTTCTGGTCGTCTGGAAGATCTTCGCCTTTTTCCGGGCGCAGATTGCTATTATCGCGGTCGCAAGTGATTGCATTAAAAGGAAACGGTCCTGTGCAATGTTCCAAGGCGAAAACGATATAACGCCAGCCGCTATCATCTGGCGTTCGCATTGGTTTCACCCGTGCTCGCAGGTTGGTTGAACCAATGAAAGGGAATGCGGCTTCCGGATATAGGCGTGGTTTGTTTTGCACTGCCTCCTTGATCATGGAATCATGTATGAGAGTGGCTCCTGCAAAGGCTTCCTGGTTGTTCAGAATACGACCAATAATCCAAGCGTCTGCATCTGCGAACTCTTTGCGCAGTTTGAGCAAACAGCGTTTTTCCTGTTCGTTAAAACCACACTCAGCCGGATTTACGATCGAGCCAAGGTCGTGACGGAAGTCGCCGGCAAAGATGGCCTTAGCCAAGTCGGTAGAGGTGGCATAGTAAAATCGGATAATTTCGGCAACAGGTACAATGATGCCGTAGGGATCGTCACGCCATTTAATGGCTAGACAATTTGCTGCGAGCCCGGCACCGATTTGATGGAAGCGCTTGAGGATGAGAGGATGGTCATCTACTTTGGCATCGGACTTAACTAAGCGAACCGTGTCAGGTGAAATTGCGAGATTATGGAAAACCTTATCTTTGCCTGCCGCTTTGACGAGACATTGGCGGTTGAGCCAGAGCGATCCGATGGTGACAAGCGGTAGTTGTCCAACACCGATGGTGATTGTTCGGCGCTCTTCGTGATTGACCGCACTTGAGGCGGCGTAGTCTGTTACGCCGTCCAGTAGCGGGCTGATGATGAGCTGGATTTTAGGTTCGGTGGGAACCATATGATTACGCTCTACGCCGCCAAACCAATCTACTCGCCAGATGCGCCCATCATCTGGAAATTCTTTGATCCTTGGGATTGCCTTTCGCATGATTGTCACGCAGTAGCGTTTAGCGATGTAGAGTACAAATTAGCGATGTTCAGTACAATTTAGCATTGGAATTGTCATTTTAAATTACAGATTTAGCCTGAAGATCAGCATGGTACGAAGACCGAACCATCGGTGCGCTGGCGACTTGCTTAAACCCCAATGCTTTGGCAACTGCGCCGTATTCATCGAATTGCTCGGGCGTGATATAGCTTTGCACCGGTAAATGGGCTTTGCTGGGTTGCAGGTATTGGCCTATGGTCAGCATTGAGCAGCCGTGGGCTAATAGATCTTCCATGACCTGATGGACTTCGTGTGGTTGTTCGCCGACGCCGAGCATCAGGCCGGATTTGGTCGGCACTTGCGGTTGGGCTTGGTGGAATTGTTGCAATAAATTCAGCGAGCCTTGGTAGTCGGAACCGGGGCGGACTTGTTTATATAGTTTGGGGACGGTTTCCAGGTTGTGGTTGAATACGTCGCAAGGCTGTTCGGCTAATATGGCTACGGCTTTTTCAATACGTCCGCGAAAGTCGGGCACCAGGATTTCTATTTTGGTAGTCGGCGTTTGTTGGCGGATTTTTTCGATGCAGGCAGCAAAATGTCCGGCGCCGCCGTCTCTTAAATCGTCGCGGTCTACCGAGGTGATGACGACGTATTTCAAGGCCATGGCCTGTATCGCATCGGCCAGGTGTTGGGGTTCGTCTTTATCCAGCGGCAGCGGTTTGCCGTGCGCGACATCGCAAAATGGGCAGCGTCGGGTGCATAAATCTCCCATGATCATGAATGTGGCAGTGCCGTGCTGGAAGCATTCGCCGAGGTTAGGGCAGGCGGCTTCTTCGCAGACGGTATGCAGGTTGTTTTCGCGCAGCAGCTGCTTGATGCGGGTGACTTCGTCGCTGGCCGATATTTTTATGCGTATCCATTCCGGTTTGCGCAATGTGGTTTCGGCCGGCTCCACTTTGATCGGGATTTTTGCCAGTTTTTCGGTGCTGCGCTGGTGGGAATCGGGCGTGGAGCGGGAGGGCGCTTGATAAGTCATTTCGATAATGCCGTTATGATTTTGTGTTTACACATCAAAATTCGGTTTTTTTAAGCTCCTTTCTTTAGCCCTCTCCAACAGGAGAGGGGATAAAGGTGCCGGATTTTGCAGTGCGGTAAGTATAGCTTGGGTAACAGGGATAGCGAGTTCAGCGTTGCTGACGGTTGCGCCCAGGTCGGCCAGTTGGGTCACTTCAAGGCCCGAATAGCCGCAGGTGTTGATATGCTCGAACGGGCGCAAATTCATGTGGTTGTTGATGCTCAGGCCATGATAGCTGCAATTTTTTTTGATGCGCAGGCCGATGGAACCGATTTTTTTGTCGTTGACATAAACGCCGGGGGCGTCGGCTCTGGCGACCGCGGTAATGCCGTGTTGCGCCAAGGCGAAGATCATGGCTTGTTCCAGCGCTGTGACCAGTTGGCGGACGCCGAGATTCAGCCGTTTAATATCGATCAGGGTATAAATGACCAGCTGACCGGGGCCGTGATAGGTGACCTGTCCGCCCCGGTCGGAGTTGATGACGGGAATGTTGCCGGTATCCAGCAGGTGTTCGCGCTTGCCGTTCAGGCCCAGCGTATATACCGGCGGATGTTCGGTGATCCAGATTTCATCAGGAGTTTCGGCATCGCGATTTTGGGTGAATCGCTGCATGTCCTGCCAAGTGGATTCATAATCCTGAAATCCTAAGTTACGTATCGCTACCATTAAGATGATTTATCCTGGAAAGACCATTTCGTCCACGAAATGCAATGGAACACGGATGACACGGATAGGACGGATTTAAACGGATTTTTAAAAGATGAATCTATGTTGTTTTTAATCAGTGATTATCCGTTTAATCAGTGTCATCCGTGTTCTAATTAAAGTTATAGCAGCAGAGGCAATTCCCCTCTACAACGCCATCAAAACATGCGGATGGTCGGTTAAATCCTGGTAAATCGCATCCAGTTGTTGTTTGCTGGATGCTTCTACAATGACGGTTACCGCCATGTAATTGCCGTCTTTGCTGGGGCGTGTAGTCACTGCGCCTTCGTTGATGTCGACGACATGGCGGCGCACGATTTCTATGACGAGCAAGTCAAGTTCCAAATCGGTTTTGCCCATTGCCTTGATCGGGAATCGGCAGGGAAATTCTAAAAGAGTCTCTTCAGTCATGGCTTTATTTAGGGTCGGGATTTTTTGTAAGCTTGAAATAATCGGTTCATGGTTTTCCATGCCAGTCCGGGTTTGCCGTTTGAGATTATTTCATCATCCAGTTGGACAACCGGTATGATTTCCCGTGTAGAGCTGGTTAACCAGATTTCATTGGCTGTTTTTAGTGCATCCAATGAAATGATGTC
>JBAQYH010000295.1:0-2514 GCA_049299935.1 Methylobacter sp.
GTATAGACGTAAGGAACCATAATGCAAGACCAAGGATTAATAGAGTTCAAATCATACGCGGGTAATCTTAAAGCGGGTAGTGACAGCGCACCTATAACTTTTCAAGCATGTATCGATAAGACGGGCGAGGTCAAATTTAAATTTGATGCGGTTACCTTAACGAAGGAAACTAGCTTTATAATAAACTGGTGGGATGGCAAAGGATCGAACATCAACTACTTCTCGCTCTCTGGGAAAGCGGAGGATGGTACTGAATTCAAAACCGAAGACCTACAGTTTAATAGCCTTTCGACAGAATATAACAATGAGACAAGTAGTCGTATGAGTCCTGTCGGTGGCTGTTTGCAAGCTGAATTTCGCTGTAAGCTAGCGGTACCAGCTCCTAAGCCCACACTTCGTATGCTTTTGAAAGGATTTCAAAATTTTCATCAGCTAAGCTCAGAATGCCGTCTTGGAAAAGTCGTTATGGACGGTGAAATTTCCATCAATGATCCTAACGCTATAACAGGCTATATTGCAGTACAGTCCGATAACGAGCCAGCCGATTTGACTGCTTGGCATGCGGAAGCTGATAAGCTTCTTGAGCATGTTCGACGGGTAATGTCCTTCGCTTCGGCGACTATGCTTCATGGACCGATCATCCAATTTTACGCCGGAGATGACTTGGAAATGATCGCTTTGTCACAATCCCGGCAGGCATCAGCACCTTTTCGCACTTTCCACTATCTCAACCAACAACCTATTTTCGATGCAGCGGTGAAATCTTTCTTTAGCCCTCCATTTAAAGTAAAAAACCTTTTCTTCGCTATCGAATGGTTTGCCATGGAATCCACGCATAACGAGATTCGCTTGGTGAACGCCATGACCGCACTCGAAAACCTTGTCTCATCAAATCTTGGTGGTGACGACATATTAATTATTCCAAATAAAAAATTCAAAGAAACCAAACGCGCACTCCGCGAGGTGCTTGAACAATTTATAGAAGAGATGGAGGCAACGACAGATGATGCTAAGAATGCTAAAGCAATGTTGTTGGGTGAGCTCAAAGATAGCCTTCTCTGTTGTAATCGTCGATCAATTCTCAAAAAGCTTAGGATTCTCGCAGAGAAAGAGCCTTGGTCAGTGCCACTTGCCGACATCGGTGATGACAAAATCCAAGCAGCCATAAGTGCTCGCAATCGCGTCGTACACCGGGGGCACTACTACGATGATGGCAAAGAGGAAAGCAGCGATGCATTATGGGAACATACTTTAGTCGTACGGGAAATAGTAGTTCGATTCTTATTGGCGGCAATTGGTTATCGAGGCAAATATATCTCGTACGTTGGAGGGTGTCACGAGACGCAGTTTCCACCACCTGCCAACATTTGCACTGGTTCCCAAGCTCCAGCTTGGGAACCCAGATGAGGAAGCTCTAGCTTCGCGAGACTGGAAGCTGGAGCTTCCCACACCGAATTCCCAAGCTGGAGCTTGGGAACTAGCCCTCACCTTAATGGCAGTGATGTAGAGCGTGGGAACGAGGTAATCGTGAATGTGCGTTTCCAGTCTACGATTTTGACTACCTGATGAGCAACAGCCCATATCCCCCGACATAACGCAAAACTATCAAAGCGACACACCTCAGTCGTATCGGTCTACCTCAGCCTTTTTTCACTAGAAGTCCTATTCTAATAAAAACTGGATTTGTTGCTTTTTTTTAATCATACAAGTCGTGCTCACTACATCCTGCAACGTTCCGCCTGTTCAGAACGTTGCCAGTTAGACCTTCCAGGTTTTAAAAACCTGGAAGGTCTGCATATCGGCATGTTTCTGAGTGCGATCCCTGGGAACGAGGTAATCAATCATAAATGATACGTTCCCAGTCTACGATTTTTGACTACCGGATGAGCAACAGCCCATATCCGTCGACATAACGCAAAACTATCAAAGCGACAGCATGGTGATGGTCGGTGAACTCAACTGATCATCATGATCAAAACCACGAACGACAATGACATTATCCCCCTCGTTGGCCAGCTTTGTTTCAATGGCATGATGACGGGCCAGTTTGTTGGGATGGGCATGGCCGGCATCCTCGGCGTGTATCGGTATCACCCCCCAATAGAGATTCATCCGCTGGCAAACCCATTTATTGGCGCTGATGGCTATCAGCGGTGCAGCGGGTCTGGCTGAACTCAAGGTAACCACCGACATTCCGCCATGGGTAATGCTGACGATCGCTTTTGCATGCAGGTCAAAGCAAAGCTGGGCGGTCGCATCGGCGAATGCGTCCCCGAACGGCAACGGTTTTTGCTCATTATCCCGGTGCGCCAGTTTACCGAAAACATCCTGTTCCCGCATGAACGCCTCGGTTTGGTTGATGACCCTGGACATCATGTCAACCGCTTCAACCGGATAATGTCCCGCCGCCGTTTCCCCCGACAGCATCACCGCATCGGTAGAAGAGTAAACCGCATTGGAAACATCGGTCACTTCGGCGCGCGTGGGCCTGGAGTTTTCTATCATGGACTCGAG
>JBAQYH010000296.1:0-1999 GCA_049299935.1 Methylobacter sp.
TGGATCATGCCGAGTATGCCGACGGTTGGAACGTACCGGTCTTGCTGGTGGATGATGCGTTCGCGGCGTTCAAGGCGGTCGCAGTGCAGACTCGCATCGATCTTGATCCTTTTACCATTCTGGTTACCGGTACCGAAGGCAAGAGCGGCGCTAAGGTGCAGCTACACCATTTGCTCGGTTTCCAGACGCAAGCGCATGGCGTACGCAACAGCGCCAATACGGAGGTGCCGGTGTTGCGCTCGTTAATCAACCTGCGTCCTGACGATCGGGTTGAAATCAACGAGGTGTCTGTGGGTGCCGATGAAGCGTATCGTGTAGAGCGTGCAATGATGGTGAGCCCGAATTTGTGCCTGTTCACCAACATCGGGCCTAATCACATGGACATGCATAAAAGCATGGACAATGTGTTGCGCGCCAAGTCGTCGGTGGTCGAAGGGCTCAGGGCAGGGGGATTGTGCATTGCCGATGCGGACAATCCTTATTATAAAGGGCTGGTCGATGCCATCCGCCAACGCAAACCGGAAGTAGGCATCATCACTTATGGTTCATCGCCAACCGATGCCGGTCAATTATTGGCATGTGAATTTGACAATGAACGATTGGGCTGGCAAGTGCATGTCCGCTTGGACGATGAATTCCTGCGTTATTTCCTGCCTTTGCCTCATCAGCATGCGCCGTTGTCCAGCGTAGGGGTTTTGCTGGCCATAAAGCGTGCCGGTTATGATGCCGGTAGGGCGGCCGCCGATTTTGCAGGCTTTCAACCGTATGAAACCATGGGGCACTTGGTTCGCCTGCATAAACAGGGAGGAGAGATACTTTTTTATGATCAAAGCCGCCGCGGCGGCATATCCGGCATGCGGTCGGCCTTTGCCGACATCGCGAATATCAAGGTGCGCGGCAAGGTGGTGGCGTTGGTGGGCGGTATTTCGGTATTGCGCGACAGCGACTGGACCAAAGAGGCACACAGTCAGTTGGCCGGCCTGATCAATAGCAGCCCGATCGATCGGCTGTATACCACGGGTAATTACATGCAATATGTCACGGAGCATTTGCACAAACAACCCGTCAGGCACAGTGAAGACCTGGATGAACTGGCCGGTTTGCTGGTTAACGATATTGAGCCCGGCGATTTGCTGTTCATGATTGGCAGCGCTTACTTGTATCTGGGGCGCGTGTCTGAGAAAGTCCGGCAGTTGCTGAAGCAGGGGGGCGGTGCCGTTGCGGCTTCCGCATCGCCTAAATCGCCTGCGTACCGCATGTTGTGTGCGTACCAAGATGTCGAAAAGGGCGTGGCGGCGGCAAAAGCCGTGGCAGCGCATGGCGTGCATTACAGCGATTATCAGGAAAGCCTGAAACGTCATGCAACTTTTATCGATTTCCGGTCCGCATTATTGGCCGATTTTTTCCACCGCGTGGACGCTTTGCTCTCCGTGATTCGGCCGATGACCTGCGTTAATGCTGAAATGGCTGTCACGGATTTCAACCGGTATGTGGTGACGCAACAATTCTGCCGGCGCTGGTTTAATAACTTCGATAAGAACAGTAATCTGCCGACTAAACAATTGTTCGGCTCTTTTTACGATTTTGGCGACCCGGAACTTTTGCTGCATGTACAGGTTGCGACAGTCAATTTACATATCGGTTTTGTATATTGTCAGCGCGTCGAAAACGGCTATATGCCCAGCGCTATGAGTGAGGAAAAAGCCAATCGAATTGCCGCTCGTATGGCGGACAAGGGGATTAAGAATTTAGCCTATCGGACATGGGGGGCGAAATGGTTGTCGGTTGACCTGGGAGCTTTTATTGATCCGACCAAGCCTGATGTGTTTACGGCAATGGCGGAAACAGCCGACAGTGAGTTGTTTGCCGATAAAATCAGGCCGCTGGTCGAATCGCTGGCATAAAGGGGGCGTCTTTTGAAAGCTTCACGAAAATTTGCGTTGCAGGTGGGCGGTAATGAAGGTAACTAATGTTTATTTCAGGTTACTGTGTCTTTTAG
>JBAQYH010000297.1:0-5976 GCA_049299935.1 Methylobacter sp.
TTTGCGGGCATACCACAGCCCATCATGCGCTGGAAGAAGAATTGGCGGTGTTCACCGGGCGCGACCGGGCTTTATTGTTTTCCACGGGATACATGGCCAATATCGGCGTGATCTCGGCTTTATTGGGTCGCGGCGATGCGGTGTTTGAAGACCGGCTGAATCATGCGTCTTTGTTGGACGGCGGCTTGTTGTCCGGCGCGCGGTTTAAGCGCTATGCCCATGCCGATGTGGCCGACCTCGGAGCAAACTTGGACAAAGCCTTGGGCCGCAAGCTGATCGTGACCGATGGTGTGTTCAGCATGGATGGCGACTTTGCGCCATTGGATGAATTGGCAACTGCCTCAAAACATCATGATGCCTGGCTGATGGTTGACGATGCGCACGGACTGGGCGTAATCGGCGAGCACGGCGGCGGGATTCTGGAGCATTACGGCCTGGGTCAGCACGATGTGCCGGTGTTGATGGGGACTTTGGGCAAGGGTTTGGGAACGTTCGGCGCGTTCGTCGCCGGTTCCGAGGTGCTGATTGAAACCCTGATCCAGAAAGCCCGTACTTATATTTATACCACCGCGTTACCGGCGGCGGTCGCCGAAGCGACGCGGGCAAGCTTAAAAATTGCCATCGCTGAAGGCTGGCGCAGGGACAAGCTTAAAATGCTGTCGGAGCGCTTCAGCGTGGGGGCCGGGCAACTCGGATTGCAGGTGATGCCGTCATTATCGGCCATTCAGCCCATCCTGATCGGCGACAGCCAAGCTGCTGTAGACATCAGTAATGCTTTGTTGAATGCCGGTTTCCTGGTCAGCGCGATACGTCCGCCGACAGTGCCTCAAGGCAGTGCAAGGTTGCGGGTGACTTTTTCAGCGCTGCATCAGGAGCAGCATGTCGACCAGTTGCTGGATGCGCTGGCTAAAATTATCGCAGGCCGCAAGTGACAAAAATTCACCTGGAAACGTTCGGCGAGGGCAAACCCATAGTGCTGGTGCATGGCTGGGCGATGCATACCGGCATTTGGCGCGAGTTTGCCAAGCAATTGGCGCAAAACTACCGGGTCATCTGTGTCGACTTGCCGGGACACGGGCGCAGCGAAGCAATCGATCCGTTTACGCTGGAACGGATCAGTGCCGAGTTGGTTAAGATAATCCCCCCCGGCCCCCCTTTTTCAAAGGGGGGAGGCTCTCCTTTGAAAAAAGAGGGCGGCTGTTTATCCCCCTCTCTTTCAAAGAATATGGGGGACTCATTTCCCCCCTTTGAAAAAGGGGGGGCAGGGGGGATTTGCTGGTT
Source organism: Methylobacter sp. (assembly GCA_049299935.1). Classification (GTDB taxonomy): domain Bacteria; phylum Pseudomonadota; class Gammaproteobacteria; order Methylococcales; family Methylomonadaceae; genus Methylobacter_A. The sequence goes on from JBAQYH010000297.1 coordinate 1,282, forward strand.
GGGCTGGTCTTTGGGCGCTACGGTGGTACTTGATATCGCCGCCCGTTATCCCGAGCGGGTATCTTCACTGGTTTTGCTGGCGGGGAATCCCTCGTATACGCAAACAGAGCAATGGCCGGGCATGGAAGTTCGCTTGCTGGACGATTTCGCCGGGCATTTGCATAAGAACTGCCAGGCAACCTTGCTGCGCTTTTTATCCTTGCAGGTAAAAAATTTACCCGACCATAAAGTTTTTTTGAAAGCGCTTAAAGCCTCAGTGTTTGAGTGCGAGGCGCCGGATACAAACACTTTGCAGGGCGGCTTGGACATATTGAAACAGGCAGACCTGAGGCCTGTTCTATCAGGATTAACTATTCCTGTGTCGGTTATCTTAGGCGGCCTGGATACCTTGGTTCCGGTGGCCGTAGGTCAAAAAATGCAGCAATTATTGCCGGGGCTGGAATTAAACATTATCGACAGGGCAGGGCATGTGCCGTTTTTGTCGCACAGCCGGGAAACGCTGGCGATTATTTCCCGATTTATGGATCAGCGATGTATTTAGATAAAGCCAAAATCAAGCAGTCATTTGCAGCGGCCTCGGTTACGTATGACGGCGTTGCCGCATTGCAACGCACGGTCGGTAAAGCGCTGTTGGATACTATCGATACTGAAAATCTGACGGGAACGCTGTTGGACTTGGGTTGCGGCACCGGTTTTTTAACTTCCGGACTGTTGGCGCAGACGCGGCCTATTATCGCGTTGGATATTGCGCTGCCGATGTTGCAGGTAACGCGAACAAAGCTGGCCGATACATCGAATGTGACTTATGTATGCGCAGATGCCGAACAGCTGCCGTTGGCCGGACAAATTGTCGACGGCGTATTTTCCAATCTCGCGTTGCAATGGTGCGTCAATCTTGAAACCGTTTTTACCGATATTAAACGGGTATTGAAGCCGGGCGGGCAGCTGTTTTTTTCAACATTCGGCCCGCAGACATTGCGGGAATTAAAAGCCGCATGGGCGGAAGTTGACGATTACAACCACGTTAATGAATTTTACAGTGCGGAGCAGTTAAGCGGCTTCCTTCGGCTGGCGGGTTATAGCGAGATAGCGGTTGAAACCAGGGTTTATCTATCGAGCTACGGTTCCGTTTTGGCGTTGATGAAGGAGTTAAAGCATATCGGCGCCCATAATATGATTGCCGGGCGTAACAAAAGCATCACGACTAAATCCACCATGCAGCGCATGATTGCGGCTTATGAGCGGCATCGAGCCGGCGACCTGATTTCCGCGACCTTCGAGGTCGTGATGGTTACGGCGAGCTGATGGAAAAAGGTTACTTTATAACCGGCACCGACACCAACGTCGGCAAAACCTGGGCGACGATTGCGCTGATGCATTATTTTAAAAACCGGGGGAAATCGGTTGCAGGCATGAAACCGGTCGCCGCCGGTTGTTTAATGCTGGACGGACAACTTAAAAATGAAGATGCGTTGCTGATGCAAGAACACGCGTCATTGCCGATCGATTATGGCTTGATCAATCCTTACGCCTACGAACTGCCGGTTTCACCTCATATTGCGGGCGTAAAAAATCCGGTCAAACTGGATGTGCTGGCAGTCAAATTCGAGCTATTGAAAACCCTCGCGGACATCGTTGTCGTTGAAGGCGCCGGAGGCTGGTACAGTCCTTTAAATGAGCGGGAAACGATCAGCGATCTGGCAAAAGCGCTGGCTCTGCCGGTCATTATGGTCGTCGCCATCAGGCTGGGTTGTATCAATCATGCAAGATTGACTTATCAGGCGATAAAACAATCGGGCGTACACTGCGCGGGTTGGATTGCTGTTTGCATAGACCCCGGCTTGCAGAACAGGGATGAGAATATCCAAACCATAAAAGCCGCTCTGGATGCGCCCTTGTTGGGTGTATTGCCGTACATGGAAGTTGCTGATTTCAAATTTTTCTCGGAACAACTGAAGATATAGCTACGCAAATGTCTTTAAGGATGGGGAGTAAAAATAAAGCATGACAAAGCCTCTCTTAAAGCCCTATTATTTTCCTCTTTTCCCAGCTCGATTCGCCGTCTAACGTACGGTACAAGGTTAATGCATGTTGACTCGCACTATCTCATCAGTAAAAATCATTTTAGTGGCCGGAACGCTGTTGTCCGGATGCACAACGACCCGGCAAATTGTGATTGATCACCCCTCAACCCAGGCCAGCCAGTTTCAACCGTTACAAGGTTTTCAGGCTATTGATGGCGATGATTATTACGTGCGGTTGATTTCGGAGTTCGATTTTAAAGGCGACAACGTATTAAAAAGCGGCTGTTCCAATATGACGCCTTCTTATGAAAAAGGCGATTTGTCGGCGGCGCTTATTTACAGCGTGCGTAACGAGGCGCTTAAATTTAGCCGCGAAGCCACCGGCTTTTTGTACCAGGCGACCACCGGCAAGTGCAACTTTACCTTCGATGCTAAAAAGCTTTACCTGACACCGTGGATACGCCTGGATTCGGGTAGGGAAACCATGGTCGATTATAACTTTTACACGAATGCCAATAGCGATGTCGATGTATCGGGGTTAGTCGGCGATGTGAATGCGGCCAGCAATTTACTGGCGCTGACAGGCGTGGGCATGGGGGTTGCTATCATGGGGCAGGTTGCCGGGCAGTGGGTAAAGAGCAATCAGCAGGCGGAGGTAACGACGCCCGCGTCCCACCAATCGGCCAAACACAGTTCGGAGTCGCATTCGTTACCGGCAGCCACGACTTATTCAGGTAAGACCGGCACGCTGAACCAGACGATGTTTAAAGTTTTTGATGTGGCGGAAGGCGGGCTTAATCTGTTGGGTTCGAACCCCAAACAGCTGGGCGAATTGAAGATTTATCCGGAAATCCTGCCTTCTTTGTTATTAAAGACGACGGCTGACGGCATTCCCGATGCGCGCGATTTGTCGTTTGAGGAAATAGGTTATTCGCCAATAAAATCAGCGACTGGGGAAATCAATCTTCAGCAATTGATTGAGCAATCGAAACATCCGTCAAAACCGAATTTAAAGCCCGACTGGAATAATTACCAGGACGTGGAGGGCAATTGCCGGAAATTGAAGCTGGTGATGAAGGACCTGGGGTTCAATAAGTTTGATCGCAATGCGGTGATTTATTATTTCCTGGCTAAAAATGGCGATTGGAACAACTACAACATCAGTCGGCAAAAAACGCAGACTGAGGAAATGCGGCCCAAGATCATGGAGGGTTATCGCAGCAAAAACTTCGGTAACTGTCTGGCGGCGGATGACTATGCGGTTATGAAAGCCATGGGGCTGCCGGTTAATACAGAGGCTGACTGGAATCAGATGGGTGAGGCGAGCCAGAAAAAAGAGCAGTTGTTTACGCCGCTAAAATCGATTGAGCGGCAGTTGGTCGCTGTGCTGAAAAATCCAAACAAGGCGGAAATGGAGCAGCAGCTGTTTCCTTTATTGAACACGGCAAAAAATGGCGATGGCAGTGTGTTGCTGCAAAATCATTTGGGCGATTTCGGTTTGGAGTTGTTGTTGAATCCTCCCGTAGCGCCCGCATCGGCTCCTGCTCCTGCGGATGCTTCAACGGCCCCGGTTGCGCCGGCAGCGCCGGCGGTTATTCCTGGAGAAGGGGTTATTGTCAGCGCTCATCAATTGGCGCAAGTCTTCTCAGGTTTGGCAATAAACGAGCTCAGTTGCGCGCGCCCGGTTCCGGACGGCTCAGGAAAATCTGCGGGGAATGCGGGAATCTTATTGTTCACCACCAAAGAAGGCAGTGCGCGTGTCAAAGGCGGTGCGATGGAGTTTGAATTTTCAGGAGGCAAGATTACGCGTATTGCTTTTCAGCTGTCCACTTACCGGGATTTCGAGCAAGATCTGTTAGATCGTCCTGAAGTTGGCGGCTGTCGAATTGATCCTGCTTTTCTGGCGAAGTTGCACTAATGTCAGCATTGTTCTGATATGGATTTTCTTTTGTAAAAGTTGACTTAAATCATAGGTTTTTGATTTGCAAAGGTCAATTTGAATTACAGTAAATTAAATATGGATTTGGCGGCGGATATAATCCATAATATTTGTGCGGTAAATAATCAAAAAATAAATACTATCAGGAGAAACATTATGGCTTTAATTACTTGGACAGCTGGTCAATACGGAACAAATGTCAGCTTTGCCGATGCAGAGCATCAAACTTTGTTCGACAAGCTTAATAAATTGTATGATTTAGCAACAGGTGGGGCAGATCGCTCTGCAATTGGTGCGCAATTAGACGATTTGATTGCATATGTCGTTGATCATTTTGCTCATGAAGAAAGAGAAATGCAGGCAAAAAGTTATGCCGGATACGCCCGCCATAAGGAAGAGCATGATGCTTTAGTTGGTATTTGCGCTGGATTGCAAGCAAAATTTCATGCCGGTGAGGCGGAAGTCGACGAAGGTGTCGGTCAATTGGTTAAGGGTTGGTTGGATAACCACATCCCTAACTTTGATATGGCTTATGCAGATGCGTTAAACAGCTGATTAGGATTCAAGCTTAGAAAACAAAAGGCTTGTGAGTTGTATTGATTCACAAGCCTTTTTTTTGTATGGAGCAAAATCAAGGAAAGGACAGCTGGTATAGATTGCCTTCATAGGTTAAAATTGAAAAGATTATTTGTGATAATTATTACGTAATATGGAATAGGGTCAGCCTTGGGT
>JBAQYH010000298.1:0-3611 GCA_049299935.1 Methylobacter sp.
ATCGAAGACCTGTCCGGCTTTACCGAACAACTGAGCAAAATGGCTTGGGAAGTCAGCAGTATTGCCAGCCAGACTAACCTGCTGGCATTGAACGCCGCGATACAGGCGGCTAGAGCCGGCGATGCCGGACGCGGGTTTTCAGTCGTTGCGGACGAAGTGCGGAAATTGTCGCGCTCGTCCGGCGATGTCGGCAAGAAGATTACCGAAACCATCGAATCGGTCAGCGAGGCGATTGAAGGCACCTTAACCATTTCCCGGAACTTCGCCAGAAGGGATGAAGAAACCTTGGGTAATGCGGAGCATATTATTGATTCGGTATTGAGGCGCTTTACCCAGGCCGCTTCCGGGTTGTCCGATTCCGAGGAACTGTTGCGTACAGAAAACAGCGCCATCAACTATGAAATATCCGATGTCTTTGTCGCCTTGCAGTTTCAGGACCGGGTCAGCCAAATTTTGGCGCTGGTTTGCGACGATTTGAACAAGCTCGAAAAACATCTAAACGAGCTTAAAAATGAAGAATCCCATGAGGGATTATCCCGCTCGGTAAATGTGGAGCAATGGCTGGACGAGCTGGCCAAGACTTACACCATGGAAGAGCAGCTTACGGCACACGATGGCGAGAAGGCCGAGATCAAGACCAACCAACCCAGCATTACATTTTTTTAGTAACTACTCAGCGCGAAGCACAACCTTCCTCTCCATCAGGAGAGGGGGTGAGTTCTCCGCGATTTTCGATTCGCTGAATAGTTGCATTTTTTTAAGGAATTAAACATGGCAAAAACAATACTGTTTGTAGAAGACTCCGCCTCGGTCAGGCAGGTGATGAACAGCACCCTGACCCGCGAGGGATACGATGTGATTCTGGCTTGCGACGGCCAGGACGCCTTGAACAAGCTGGACGGCACCAAAATACACCTGATCATCAGCGACGTGAACATGCCCAATATGGACGGCCTTACTTTTGTTAAGAGCGCCAAGCAAATGCCGGCCTACAAATTCACCCCGATCATCATGCTGACCACCGAAACCCAGGAAGAGAAAATGAACGAAGGCAAAGCGGCCGGAGTCAAAGCCTGGATCGTCAAGCCTTTTCAGCCGCCGCAATTACTGGCCGCGGTCTCCCAGCTCATTCAGGCATAAACCTAAAAACGGCGTAATTACTTAGCAGTTAGAAAATGGGCTACCCACTTAAGGCTGAACACGCGCAAGGCTTAACCGTTCGCCCTGACCCTTCGGCTATGCTCAGGACTAAAGGCCTTGTCGAAGGGTGGACGGGTAAGCCGATCATGGTTCGACAGGCTCACCACGAACGGCTTAACCTTAAACTGTCCCGCCTTAATTGGGTAGCCGAAAAATGGAACGCTGATGGCGCTGAGTAGTTACGATTTTTCCAGCATAAACAACGGAAACAACTGATGGCGAATGTGAAAAATAAAAAACAACAGAGTGGCCGCATCTCCATAGAGGGTGAGTTGACTATTTATACCGCCCTGGAACAGAAAGAAAAATTGCTGACAGCGCTGGCCGCGGCCGAAGAGTTGGAGTTGGATCTGTCCGGTGTTGGCGAAATCGATGCCGCCGGATTGCAACTGCTGGTCATGATAAAACAGCAGGCGGCAGCTTTAGGCAAAGTCCTGCGCTTTACCGGCCACAGTCCGGTGGTGCTGGATCTCCTGGATTTATCCGGCTTGGCCGGCTTTTTCGGCGACCCATTGCTGTTTGTCTACAAGCCCACACACGAAGGTAAATCGACATGATCCCAGACGAATATCTACAAACCTTTGTTGTCGAGTGCAGGGAACTGCTCGAACAAATGGAAGAAGCCCTGCTGATCGTAGAGCAGGCCGAAGAAGACCCTGAAATCATCAACGCCATCTTCCGCGCGGCGCATACCATCAAAGGCTCGGCGGGCATGTTCGGCATCGATCATGTCGTCGAATTCACCCATGCCGCAGAAAGCGTGCTGGACCGGGTGCGCAGCGGCGACGTAGCGATGAATGCCGCATTGGCGTCCTTATTCATTGAAGCCCACGATCATTTGCGCGAATTGATCAATCACGTTGCCGACGGCAGCCATCCCTCCGAAGAAACCGACAACCACGGCAAAAGCCTGATAGCACAGCTGGAAGCTTACCTGGGCGATACCGCTGCAGGTCAGGACCCTGCGGTGCCCGCCGTCCACGAGTCCAAGCTGGAACGGGAAGAGAGCGAAGCCGTCGGCACCGACCTCTGGCACCTGTCCTTGCGTTTTGGCGTGGACGTGTTCAGGAACGGCATGGACCCTTTTTCGTTCGTGCGCTGCCTGTCCTCGTTGGGCAGCATCGTGGAGCTGGTCACCATCATCGACGCCATTCCCCCCGCCGAACAGATGGACCCGGAAACCTGCTATTTAGGCTTTGAAATCAGTTTCAGCAGCGAAGCCGACAAGCTTGCTATTGAAAGCATCTTCAACTTCGTGCGCAGCGACTGCTTGATCCGCATCCTGCCGCCGCGCAGCAAAGCCTCCGAATACCAACGCCTGATCCAGGAACTGCCGGAACAGGAAATGCGTCTGGGCGAAATCCTGGTCAAGTGCGGCACCCTGACCCCGGAAGAGCTGGACAGCATCCTGCGCATTCAATCGGCGCACGGAGACGATCCGCAACGCCCGATCGGCGAAGTGCTGGTCGAACAGCATATGGTCAGCCCTCCGGTCGTCGAAGCCGCACTGGCAAAACAAAAACAAGTTAAAGACAACAAAAAAACCGAAGCCAGCCTGATCCGCGTCGATGCCGAAAAACTCGACGAACTGATCAACCTGGTCGGCGAACTGATCATTGCCGGAGCAGGCACCAACCTGATCGCCCAGCGCGCCGGCATGGCCGACCTGATCGAATCGACCGCCACCCTGTCCAGGCTGGTCGAGGAAGTCCGCGATTCCGCGCTGGCCTTGCGCATGGTGCAGATCGGCGCCACCTTCAACCGCTTCACCCGCGTCGTGCGCGACGTCAGCAAAGAACTGGGCAAAGACATCGACCTGGTCATCAGCGGCGCGGAAACCGAACTCGACAAAACCGTCGTCGAAAAAATCGGCGACCCGCTGACCCATTTGGTGCGCAACTCCATGGATCACGGCATAGAACCGGCCGAGCTGCGCATCGCCAGAGGCAAGCCCGCCAAAGGCACGCTCAAGCTCAACGCCTACCATGATGCCGGCAGCATCGTCATCGAAGTCAGCGACGACGGCGGCGGCCTGAACAAAGAAAAAATCCTGAATAAAGCCATCGAACGCGGTTTGGTCAGCGAGGGCGCCAACCTGACCGACAAAGAAATCTACAACCTGATCTTCGAAGCCGGATTTTCCACCGCCGACGCGGTCAGCAACCTGTCCGGCCGCGGCGTCGGCATGGACGTCGTCAAACGCAACATCCAGGCCCTGCGCGGCACCGTCGACCTGGACAGCGTCGAAGGCCAAGGCAGCACCATCCGCATCCGCCTGCCGCTGACGCTTGCCATCATCGACGGCTTCATGGTCGGCGTCGGCAACGCCGCCTACGTGATCCCGCTGGACATGGTCGTCGAATGTGTCGAATTAAAAGCCTGGGCCAGCGAAGAAGGAGACGGGCAATACC
>JBAQYH010000299.1:0-5415 GCA_049299935.1 Methylobacter sp.
CTTCAGTATTAACATCAAAATAATTGCATCTCTTTTTCGGTTGGGATTGTAGGGCGAGCTCCAAACCTGCCTATACGCCTGTACTTTAGTGAAGGTCGGGGATTACCCCGTATCTATGGTCAACATTGTGTGACGTTAATTATAACCACTCGCGGGCAACAATGGTAATTGAAAGGCAGTTTATTGATTTAACAACACTTCTTTTTCGCCGCATTAAGCTTTGCGGATGACGCCGTCGGCGCTTTAAGCTATGCAGGAGCAGCGCAGCGGCGTGCCGCTAGTTCATGTATAATTTCGCGCCATGAGCATTATAAAAAAACTGGCATCGCAAACCGCAATTTACGGCCTCAGCAGCATTTTCGGGCGGTTCCTCAACTACCTGTTGGTGCCGCTGTATACCTATTACTTCACCGCGGCGGAATACGGCGTCGTGTCGGAGTTTTACGCCTACGCCGGATTTTTTTCCGTGCTGCTGCTGTTCGGCTTTGAAACCGGCTATTTCCGGTTTCGCGACAAGGAACAGCCGGGACGCGATGTCGCCTATTCCACGGCGCTGCTGTTCGTAGTGCTGCTCAATCTGGGCTTTTTTGCGTTGATACTGCTGATCAACACGCGGCTTTCGGCGGCGCTGACCTATGCCGATCACCCGGAATATGTGTTGTGGTTCAGCATGATTTTCATCATGGACGCTATCGCCGCAATCCCGTTTGCCCGGCTGCGCGCGGAAAACAGGGCCTTCCGTTTCGCCGGCATCAAAATCGTCGAGATCGGGGTAACCGTGCTGCTGAGCCTATTTTTCATCATCTACTGCCCCAAGCTCTACGCGGAAAACCCCGAGTCGTGGATAGCGCCAATCTACAACCCGGCCATCGGCATCGGTTATATTTTCATCGCCAACTTGATGGCCAGCGGCTTCAAGTTCTTGCTGCTCGCGCCCCAGCTGTCCGGCCTTGCCTGGGGTTTCGACCGGGCACTATTCGGCCGCATGGTGCGCTATTCGTTGCCGATGGCGGTGATCGGTTTCGCCGGGATTATCAACGAAATGCTCGACCGCGCCTTGTTAAAGTACCTGCTGCCTTACGATGTCCAGACCAACATGAAGATGCTGGGGATTTACAGCGCCTGCTACAAATTGTCGATTTTGATGTCGCTGTTTATACAGGCCTTCCGTTATGCCGCCGAACCGTTTTTCTTTGCTTACGCCGACAAAAGCGACGCCCGCAAGGTTTACGCGGTGGTGCTCAAGTTTTTTGTCATTTTCTGCGTGTTCATCTTTTTGCTGGTGACTTTGTTCATCGATTTCTTTAAATATTTTGTCGGCGAGGAGTTCCGCGCCGGCCTTGAAGTCGTGCCGATATTACTGCTGGCCAATCTATGCCTGGGCATTTATGTTAACCTGTCCATCTGGTATAAATTGACCGATCGCACCTTGATGGGCGCGTTGGTATCTTTAGCCGGAGCGGCGCTGACTATAGCGCTCAATCTCTGGTGGATACCGCTGTTCGGTTATGTGGGGTCGGCCTGGGCGACCTTGGCCTGTTACAGCAGCATGGCTATCGTCTCCTATCTGCTGGGGCAAAAATATTACCCGGTGGACTACGATGTCAAACGCGTTATCGGTTATATCGGACTGGGCATCGGCTTGTATTATGCCCACGGGCAATTGTTGACGACTATCGCCTGGCAGCCGTGGCTATTGGCCGGTGCATTAATGTTGATTTATGTGTTGATTACCGCATTATGCGAGGGCCGTCAGAGCCGCAGGCTGGGTTAGCGATAGCGGAACCCCGCCGCCATGCAAGCCTCTAACCGGCCCATTCTCTTTAAGTCCCAAACTATAAATTAGGCAAATACCATGGAAGTCAAAGCGCGTCTTATCGGCGGTTTTATTTTATTGCTGTTGGGTAGCTGGGTTTTACATAGCTATCTGGCGCTGCTGGTTTGGGCCGTGGTGCTTGCCATTACCACTTGGCCAATTTACCAGCGCCTGCCGGCTTCCAATGAAGTGCACGGCAAAGTCACGTGGGCGGCTTTGCTGTTGACGTTGTTGATCGGCGCGCTCATTCTTGTGCCATTGGGTTACGGTTTAAGCCGGCTGCTTGATGAGGCGCAATCGCTTGGACAAATCCTGGCCGAGGCGCAGCGTGCCGGCATCCCGCCGCCTGTCTGGCTGGAAACCATCCCCATGATAGGCCACTGGGCAAAGGATACCTGGATGAATGCCTTGGGCGATCCGGCTGCGGCCAATAAATCCTTGCACTGGCTAGGAACCGGTGGCGCCATCACTTATACCAAGAACTTCGCCAGCCAGCTTTTACACCGCTTCTTCGGTTTTTTACTGACGCTGGTAGTGCTGTTTTTTGTTTATCAACACGGTTCCGGGCTGGGCCAATATGTGTTGGCGACTAACCGGAAACTGTTCGGCGAAACCGGCGTCCGCTACGCCATTCATGCCACAGCGGCGGTGCGCGCCACAGTCAACGGCTTGGTGCTGGTCGGCCTGGGCGAAGGTTTGCTGCTGGGCGTGGGCTACGCGTTTGCCGGATTAAGCCATCCGGCCATGCTCGGCGCATTGACCGGCGTTTTTGCGATGATTCCGTTCGCAGCCAAACTGATTTTCGGCGCCTGCGCGCTGGTGCTGGTCGCCGAAGGGCACATGGCGGCGGGAAGCTCGCTGTTTGTGTTCGGCGTGATCGTTATCCTGCTGGCCGACAATTATGTCCGCCCACGATTAATCGGCGGCGCGGTTAAACTGCCGTTCATCTGGACATTGCTCGGCATTTTTGGCGGATTGGAGAACTTCGGCTTATTGGGCTTGTTTCTGGGACCCACGCTGATGGCGGTACTCATGTCGATCTGGCGCGACTGGATTGCCGATATGGATAAGACGCCATCGGCAGACATCGCGCCGCAGGAAACATCTGTCGATATGGAACCATTGCCGGACCCGTCGCCGGCAGAATTCGACGACGGACAATAACCAACCTGAAGACCCAGGATTTTTTGACCGGAATAGGTATGAGAACCTATAGACTGGCGCCAGTGAAAACCAAATAATAGGCCCTCGTTTTATGCACAGAGTCCCGGTTAAACACGCCGGGAAACCGTCATCAGTCTAACACTGTATTTTACAGGCCTATGACGGCAAGCGGCGGTTAGTTCAGCATGATTTTAACCTGTCAGCTGCCGGGCCTTAAATAGCCCGGTAAAAACCAATCAGCGGACGGCTGCATGAGCTGGTATTTTCTCCTGCAATATCTGCATTCCCCACCTCCATGCGGGTTGTGCAGGAGGTAGAGCAATGCATGGGGCAATTGCCGAGGAGACAAACATGAACCTCTATGATTTTCGACGCAACCCTCGCCGCGCGTCAATGACCAGGCGAGAGGGCGACAGGCGCAATATTCCCTACCCATTCGGCTCGCCGGAGTGGGTGGAAAATATAAAAAACCATTATCTGGCCTGGCCAAAATCAAATCGCCGCGGAGCGAGCAGACGCAATCATGAAAGACGGACTGTTGAACGTCGGCAGCAACAGCTTTCCGACCAGCTCCGTTCCGAAAAGAAATATTCCTCGATTTTGCTCACGCAAGAAGAAAGAAAGCTGATTGAAGACTTATACCTGAACGACCTGGACCGCTGATTTATCCAGGCCGGATCATCAAAGCTCCGCTTGCAGTCCGGGTATGCCGATACGCTGGATGCGCATCGCATTGTCGCCTTCCTCATAAACAGGCAATTTCCCTTCCGTTTGCCAGAGCCTAAAGGCGAGCGCATGGGATAAGACACGAATCGGGTAATCACGCGGCAACTGCTGCAAATAAGGCTGTATGGTGACAAAATCGGTCGCGCCGTACTGTTGCATAATAAAGCGAAGGCCGCCGTTGCGGGGGCCGATGTTATAGGCCAGCAAGCCCAGAAACAGGTCGCTGTGCATCTCGTTCAGATAGTATTTTAACGTGGCGGCGGCGATAAACGCATTGTGCCGCGGGTCGACCAGCGAGGGCTTGCTCACCGCCAGCTGCTTGCCGGCCAGCGCCATGACCGCTTTAGGCACCTGGGTAATTTGAAACAGGCCGTGCCCGCCGTCCTGGCTGTCTCTGGGCAAAAACGAGGATTCTGTCGCGGCGATGCCTTGCAGAAGATTGGGATCGATGTCGAATACCTTGGCCGCCTCAACAATCGCCGGATTATACGTCTCCGCCCGGTTAACCAACTGTTGCAATTGCGCCGGATCGTAACGCCGATAGGCTGCGTAGACCTGATGAGCCAGCGTAACGCGGCTGGCCTCCTGCTTGCCGCCGACCAGCAAACGAAAGTGTCCGAACGCCTGGGCAAATTGATTTTGCATCACAAACCAGCCGATAACCAGCGCAAAGCCGATAGCCAGAATCGGAGACAGTATCGCCGCCCTGCCCTGCAACCATTTGCGCAGCCTCCACCAGCCTATCAGCAACACCGCCGCCGCAACAATCAAGGCCAACACACCGATTGCAAACGGCAATAAACTGCTGAAAAAACGGGTGCCGGAAAACCAGCTCGCCGAATAGCCCAACAAAATCATGACCGCGGAAATCGCCGTTATCGCCAAGCCCAGCACTTCAAGGCCGATCATCAACAGCCGGTTCTTGAAGCTGCCGACCGGCGGCTGGGGGACGGTTTTTTTTGGTGTTCTGGGCGCCCTGCGAGGCTTGGGTTTTGGGCTAGTCTCCGGCTTGGCAACGGCCCGTTTGCGAGGTGCGGCAGGTTTATTCATACAAACAGGCTATCCGGTTTAGACAAGGTATTGTGCGCATAAGTTCAGAAGGATTGAAGTTATGAAATTATAGCGTGAAATCGGAATTACTCTGTCCAATCCGAGTAACGGCCCAATCGCACGCCTGACTCACCGGCGTTGCACTTCGTTTTTTCAACGCCATGCAATCGCCTACTGTGACTGCTTATCCCCAACAGCTAATCATGCTTGGCAAAAATAAGTTGGTCGGTAGAAAAGCCCAGCGCCTTGGCCCGCTCAATCAATGCCTGCAAAGTTGCCTCGGGCAATTGCCTGGTTCGGGATAATATCCAGAAATAAGAGCGGTCCGGCCCGGTTACCATCGAATAAGCATAATCCTTTTTATCCAGCTCGATGATATTGTAGCCGCCATAAAACGGCCCGAAAAAAGACACTTTCAGTCTGCCTTTATCAGGCTGTTCGACAAAATAAGCCTTGCCGTGCGCCTCCTGCCATTCCCCGGCCTTGATATCCCATCCCTTATTAAGCACATCAATACCGCCATCGTCCCGCAAAGTATAAGTCGCAGAAATATTCTCCAAGCCCCGTTCGAATCGATGATCGAGCCGGGCGACTTCATACCAGGTGCCCAGATAACGATTAACGTCAAAACCGTCAACGGCGGTAACCCCTTCAGGAAT
>JBAQYH010000300.1:0-5299 GCA_049299935.1 Methylobacter sp.
CCTTAATACTGCGTGCTTTAGGATTCTTTGATTTTCTGGATTTTTGTACCAGCTTTAATGTTTCCATATCTCCTTCCTCGCCTTGTTAATTCATTTTTGCATCAATAAATTCTTATCCGGATATTGCCCGCACATAACCTGTAAACAAGCCTTCAATCATCATGATCATGTTCAAAAAAAACCATCCCTGGAACAGGATCGTCATACCTGACAAATTAATGAGGAAGACAAGGAAGCCCGTCATTTGCAGAGTTTGCCGGAACCGCCGCTTTTTGGGGAAAAACAACAAATTGCGAGCTTCAACTATAAGACGTTTCAGCGGCAAGAAATCCTCACCCAAAAGATAAAAAAATTAAACAAACGGATACGCACCGCACCTAGCCGCACACAAGACGAATTGATCTAGCGTTTTAAGAGGGTATCCGGAGGATTTTTTTCCGTGTTCCGGCAGGGATGACAGATCCGTTAAAGCGGGAAGCGAATCCGGTCAAATGGATTTGGAAAGGGAGGGATAGCTCACGTAGGGCGCGCCGTGCGCGCCTTTTCTACGATATTTTCATAAGTGAAGCTTTTAGTGCATGTCTTATTCGCCGTACTCGTAACTGTCGTCGAAAACAATCTTTTCGCCCCAATTTTCAGCATACCACCCGCTACGCACCAGCCGGTGGAAACTCGAATACGGCCAATCCGCGACATTGACCGCAAACCCATGTTTAACCGGATTCCAGTGAATATAATCCATGTGCCGGTTGAAATCGTCCTCATCGCGGATCAAATGATCCCAGTAGCGATGTTGCCAGAGCGTGCCTTGTTGCCTTTGGCGTCGCCGTGCTGTCAGCCATTCCGGACGATTCAAACGCTCCCCGCAACGTTGCGTCACGGTTCGTTTAATGATGCTCCAGCGGGCGGAGAAATCCGCATCGTCGGACGGTAACCGCCAAATGCAATGCAAATGATTGGGCAACAGCACCCAGGCAACAGTATCGAAAGGCTTGCTTTGCCGAGTGAATTGAATCCCCTTGCGCAATGCCGCCCGGACATCGTCATCGGTCAGGAAGTGTTGGTTGCGGAATGTTTTCACCGTGAAAAAATACAACCCGCCCGGCACATAAACCCGTCGATAATTAGACATAACAACCTCGTAGGGCGTGCCGCGCGCGCCAAGATAGCAAAATATGGACATACCCACACCACGAAAAGGCGCGCATGGCACGCCCTACGGAATCAACCCGTCAGCCATGAAACAGGTAGGGCGCGCCGTGCGCGCCAGAATATCGCGCAAATTCCAGAGGTGTTTGCCGGAAACACCGGCTCTCGCTATCGCTCGAATCGGCTTATTCCGGCCTACAGAACTAGCGCCAGAACAAGTGCTTTCAACGAGAAAGAAATATGCGTGGAGAACTCATGAAATACCGCCTAGCGTTTGAAATAACTGGCCTGCGCGGCTTTTCGCGCTGGCCCGGTGGAATGAGAGGTTAGAGCGCATCGTCATACAGTATGTCCGGCAGCGCCATTTCCGGAGACCAGATGCCAGAAGTAGCTTTGACATATGATTTGCAGAGAGTTGCGATCTTGTTCTCTGTTCCAAAACGAAGAGTTTGTCGCTGGACTTCGGTCAGAGTTTCTATAGCGTTGGAGCAAAAGCCGTATGTAGACAGATACAAGCCACCGGAAATCTGCTCATTAACGATAACGTTCAGAAATTCACTTATTGCTCCAGCGCCAACGCGCTGTCTTGAACGCCAGTGCTTAACTTCGACGTAGTACGTATGTGTAGTGGATGCCACTTGGCAAGTGAGAACAATATCTTTGCCGCCGTCCTTACTGCCAGGAGTAAGTCGCGCTTCGAATCCCAGGCCCTCGAAAACCTCAGTGAGAA
Source organism: Methylobacter sp. (assembly GCA_049299935.1). Lineage (GTDB taxonomy): Bacteria > Pseudomonadota > Gammaproteobacteria > Methylococcales > Methylomonadaceae > Methylobacter_A. Next base: position 1,880 of record JBAQYH010000300.1, read on the forward strand.
GCCTCTCCATCTCTCTCCACTCGATTTCATCCAAGTAGCGAGGATTTCTTACGATGAGGGCAATAAGCTTTCGACTCAGTTCGCGCCTGATCAAGTTGATCTGTGAGACATCGAGGGAAGGAATCTGTTCAAGTCGACTGACCCAAGATCGTAGCGAATCTAAATCAACCAGTTCAATGCCAACAGGTGTGCTTCGGCGAAGAGCTTCGCGTGCGGCATAGGTGAATCGAGCATTGGTCACGAGCATAGCGCGGGATAGCCCCGCACTTACGGCCGCACCGAGAACGCGATGTACCGCTTCTGTTCCTACTGCACCCTGGCGGTAATGTTTGTACTCGATTGCGATTTCGTCTAAGCCTGATTCTCCTGGAGGTCCATTTCTCGCGATGAAGTCGACGCCGATATCACGCTGATGACCGACAGACTCTATTGTGTAGCCGTCCTCAGTTAATAGGGGGCCAAGGATCTCGCCCATGATTTGCTCTGCATCTTGTGGAGATGCCGCTGGTGTCGCCGAGGTTTCAAGACGGCGAATCAGTGCCTTAAGTTCTTCTTGGCGAGTTCTGTCCATTGCTGCGCTCTAACGTAATAAATACGACACCAATTGCCGTATAAAAAAACCATGTTGTCGTATATTCTTCATAAGACCCTCTAATTACTTGATTTTATTAAAACAACGTTATCGCAACAGGACCGACGTACAAACAAATACGACACCGGCAACCCACCCAAAAAAACGCCTCCAAACAGGCTAACGTCTATTGTAACCATTTGCCGCGTTAATCAGCATCCATTGTTAACCCAGCATGAATCGGGCTTGTCCCATGCAGAACAAGCCCTCCTATCCTTCGTAAACTAAACGATTTCTCCAGTCTTATTGGCTACAAGCCAGAGCGCCTCCGCTGGCATTGGTTGCACATGCGTTATCGGCGTGTCTGTTACAAAAATCTTCGGCTTCGGCTGTGGTTTTACAGTTACCAATGCCGTTCCAGCTGTAATCCAGACGCGCTCTTACGCAAAGGGCGGCTTGATTGGCAGGCGGTATGACGGGTGAGTTCCACAATGTGGTGCATTGCGCTTTGACGGCATTCGGATCGGCAGCCGGGTTGGTTGCGAGTCCTTGTTCGATACACGCCACCATCAGGTCGGTTTGTTCGTCAGGTATCAGCTTGTCGGAAGCGGGGTAACTGCCATTCGCTTGGCAGTCTTTGGATGGGTCGCCGGGGCAGCATTGATAGGACGTGACGTTGGGATGGTTGCCTGCTACCCAGGCGGTTTTTTTACCGGATGATATAACGGTGGTGACGCCGACATCTCCCGGATTTACATAAGGCACATTGATAACTTTCGCCCAGTCTTGACCGGCCGGCGCGCCAAGGACTGTAACCGGCAGGGTGTAGCCGGGCGTGTTGGATTGAGACAGCAGCGAAATCATCGGCGTAACGTAGTTATTACCCGGTGAGTTGAAGTAGGTTGTAATATCCGGCAACGGTTTTTTCAGATTGCTGCCTGCCGCCGCAATAGGCCGCCCGTCAACTATCGTTTCATAGAGTACCGGGTTTTGTATGCCGACGGCTTGCAGCACGCCGGACCAGCGCTTCATCGTGTTATTGTTCAGGTAGTCTTTCTGCTCCAGGGAAACCGCCGGCGGGTAGTTCATGAAGTTGACCAGCGCCTGGTTGGTCATTGCCATGCCCAGCGGCAGGAAAAACGCCCAAGGGTAGGTTTGGGTGGTATTGGTATCCCAACAGTTGAGGGTATTTTGGCAGTTGGTGACGCCTTGCAGCCCCTGCACTGCGTCGCTTTGATTTAAAAAGGCTTGTTGTACTCCGGCAAATGCCTGCATCGCCGCCAAGTCATCCGAACCTGTCAACGTGATGCTGGGGCTGCCGTCCGGGCCGATGCTGACGCTCGCTTTAGTATTGGCTAATTCGCCACGCAATAACGATTGCTGGGTATATTCTTGAATCGTGGTCGCTAAATCGGGATAGTACTTTTTATAAGTATCCGGCAACCAACTGGCGTCGGGGTAAAGCGACGAGCTGTTTGACGGCAGGTTATAGGTATAACTGTTGGTTGGTATGGCCTCTTTCGTCGTGCACGAAAGATTAATACATAGCAGTGAACCTAAAATGACCGGCCAAACAGGCAGTCTTTTAGAAAAAAATGTTTTATGTCGCATCTTGCTCTCCGTAAAGTTATTTTTATTTTTGGGTATGACAGACTAAATCTTGTTTAGGATAGGGTCGGCAATAACTTCCCGAAACCTGAACTCATCGTTCCCACGCTCTGCGGTTCGGGACGCCGGAGCGTCCCTGACTGGGTTCCCACGCAGAGCGTCACTGCCATTAAGTTAAGGATGGACAGTCCCTTCTCCCTCAGGGAGAAGGGACGCTGGTTCCCAAGCTCCCGCTTGGGAACCCAGTGAGCAAAGCTCTAGCTTTGCGAGCCGGGAAGCTGGAGCTTCCCGTACTGAATTCCCAAGCTGGAGCTTGGGAACTAGCATGCAGAAGAGGGAGCTTTTTCCTTAACTTAATGGCAGTGACGCAGAGCGTGGGAACCATAAGCAATCCTAAGCAGAAGTTATTTTTGATGGAATCCTTAGCATCGGTGATTGTGTTGCCGCCGCCTGCTTTATTTTTTTACTTAATCGATTTAGTGCACCCGGATAAGATCCCGCTGTGTAGGCTGCAAAGATAGCCTCAGCTGTTGTTATATTTTTGCCGCTCTCTTTTTTGCCATTATTTTCCTCTCTTGGTTAATATTAAAATTTTTCCCTCCACAAGGTTCAGCGGCCATGCCCGTTCGAGTGCTTTGCCAAGAGCATCGCCAAATCAAAACCTTTAGGCGCATATCTTACGCTGAAGCCGGGCGTTATGTCAGGTATGTTTTTTAACCTCAAGATCGGGATTTACCTAATCCCAAGGCTGATGGTTTGCGCGAAAAACGCGTCCACAGGAGTGAATAACGGTCCGGCAGGGATTACCGGAACCTAGATGCCAAGGAAGGCAAACTAATTCACATCCCTGTGATCTGGATACCGGCAATCCCTGCCGGCATGACGACTTAGCTGAAGCAGATTACTAATCAGGAACTAACAAGACTTAAAAAAACCGCTAGTGCTCATTCCAAACCCCGTTAACCCTGAGTCGTCCTGCCGAAGAACTCAGTACGGCGGGCTTTCACACGCTTCAACTGATTTTATTAGCTGATGTTATGCAGTTAGTCGAGTTTCGACCGCCTTAACATTAAGGAGTCGCTAACGCGACACTTGATTGAATCGGGTTGTCGCCCCCGAAGGCGAGTTACTTTCTTTTGCTTCGCCAAAAGAAAGTAACCAAAGAAAAGGCGACCCGGTTGCCGCTTGCGTCCTGCGCTCCTCGCTTTTATCGAGGGTCAGCAGAAGGGGCTCCTGCCCCT
>JBAQYH010000301.1:0-2203 GCA_049299935.1 Methylobacter sp.
ACCCAGGGCTTTATCAACATCACCCAAAACAAGATTATTAAAATCTTTTCCATCGCTGCCGTAGTCTTTCTGCCCCCCACCCTGGTGGCCAGTATTTACGGCATGAATTTCCAGCACATGCCGGAACTCAATTTACAGCTGGGTTATCCCGGCGCCCTAGCCTTAATGCTGCTGTCGGGGATTGCCCCTTATTGGTTTTTTAAACGGAAAGGCTGGCTTTGAGTTATCGTGGGTTTGGACGGCTTAGCATCCGGATTGCCGTCTTAACTCAAACGAAATAATTCTTGCCCCATAGCAAGCTCTACCCGGTTCTTGCCCTCCCCGCCTGACAGCAGGCTCGCAGCAATTGTGTTAAGATGGTAAAAATTAACCAGTCCCTTTATGTTTTACCGCCAAACACTATCAACCGGGAAAATTCGCCATGTCCAAGGAACCTTTTTTTCGTCTTAATCAAGAACCTGACGCCCTGAGCGGTTTTTCACGCACCGTCGCGGAAATTCAGTGGCTGCTGCTGGTCTTGATGATGTTCTATCTGGTTGTAGGCCAAATCGAGGAAAACGTTAAAATCTTTTTATTAGGCGGCCTCTGCGCTTTCGCCGCTTTCGTCATGGCATTCCATTACTTCAACTTTTTTGCCAAAGCCAATGTTTGGAAACTGGCTTTAGAAACGTGGGTCATGATTTTCCTGGTCACTTGGTTCGTGTGGCACACCGGACGCCAGGACAGCCTGCTGCTTAACTTGTACTTCCTCCCCATCATCACCAGCGCCCTGGCCTTAGGCAGGCTAACGACGTTATTGGAAGTGATATTAATCGGCGCTTGTTACCTGTATTTGGGCAAAAGCAGCATACCCAGCGAGGTTTTCTCCCTAAGCCAAAGCAGCGTCCTGCTGGCTTGGCTGTTTCCTATGCTGCTGGTGGGTTACATCACCACCATGTTGTCCAACGACATCTACCACGCTTTCAGCCGTATCAAAACCTCCGCGCAAACCGATGAATTAACCAACCTCTACAACCGCCGGGCTTTCATGGAGCTATTGGAAAAACAATTACAACACGCCCGGCGCGGCGGGCACACTTTCAGCTTATTACTGGGGGATTGCGATAACTTAAAAATCGTCAATGACAAATACGGCCACGAAGCAGGCAACCTGTTATTGCAATCCATCGCCGATAACTTTCGTCATTGTTTAAGAGGCTGCGACTCCGCCGCCCGCTACGGGGGCGACGAGTTTACCGTATTACTGCCGAATACCGCCGTAGAAGCGGCAGAACTGGTGGCAAAGCGCATCAAGGATACATTGGTTGCAAGCAGTTTTAACTACCGTGGCGACACAGTCGCCACCAATATCAGCGTCGGCATTGCCACCTATCCGCAACACGGCGACACGTCGGAAGCGTTGTTACGGCATGCCGATCAAGCTATGTATGCCAACAAGCGCGAAAGTAAAAATCTGGTTACTGAAAACGCAAAAAAGCCGTAGGGTACGCTGTACGCATCACTGAAGACCCAAAGGCACGAGGCTGTGAAAGTATTCGTTTTTAGAAAAATCAAAAAATTCACCACGAAGACACGAAGAAAAACAATCGTTTAAATTCAACACATTGAAAACCTCGTGTTCTTCGTGCCTTCGTGGTGAAAAATGTTTTCAGCCTAATTTGGATAATACTTTCACAGCCTCGGGCGTAATGCACACCCTACCCCAAACGAAACAATTCCTTAACCAATAGCTCAACGCCCCAGGTCACCAGCAAACCCAAAATAGACAGGACCAACGACGCGGTCATTATGTTCAGGTTATTCAGTGTGAATTTGTTCATGGCGGTTACCCCCTTGTTAAATGATTCAAGGAGTTATTCTGAGCCGGCCACGTTAAAATTTGATGACATGCCAACGTCAATCGGTCCACGAAAACCCAAAGTAGACGCCTCTAGGAGTCTGTCGGACTTATCAGCGTGTAAGCCTCATCTATTGAAAAATAGACTGTAACTCAACCCTTTCACCGGCATAAATCTATGAGTCGCTTTATCCAATTTGACCGAAACCAACAGTATTTGCTTCCGCCGTCTGTGGACGAATGGTTGCCGGAGGGGCACTTGGCGCGTTTTATCGTTGAGGTGATCGACCAGCTCGATTTGTCCAAATTGACGGGCGTTATTCCGGGAGTGGTTCAGCTGCTTATCATCCGGCCATGATGTTGTCC
>JBAQYH010000302.1:0-1831 GCA_049299935.1 Methylobacter sp.
ATACAGATCCAAATCAACTTGTCAACATCCCGTTAACTTTATTTTCAATCCTTGTTTCGCCGAAGACTGTTACAAAGCCCCGAAGAAGCCGACCATTATAACCTACTCGATCCGCTTGTCAACATCCATGCTAACTTTATTTTCTTGCTAGACATCCTGTCTATTCTTCCAAAGCAACCTGCCCCGAAAGAACGGCGTATTATACAGACCTCAACATCAACGTCAAGCTATTATGTAAACAACCCGTCCGATGCTGTGTAAGCCATATAGAAAACGAAGGAAAGTAATTAATTAGGTCAACCACTATATTCAGGATTATGGCTTTCTCCTTGATCGACCATATCGAGAACCGTCTCTACAATATCATTAGAAATCCTGCGACTGCCTCAAAACGAACTAAAACCTATGATTCCGTTGATCGCTCGCCTGGTCAAGGCATGAACGAAAATGATTTGTTCAGTGCATCTTTAAAACAAACGCCCAATTACCTTAACCTATCAAACCGCTGCCATTTGGATTTGAACACCCCGTAATCCACTAACCTGCTGCTTTCCTCTAAAATTCATTGTATATTGCTTAATCATGGCTGCTGCGAACCCTACTTTAAATATAGGCATTTTCCATCATTATGTTCTGGAATATTTTCAAGAAAAAAACACTTAAACAGTCATCAAGCAATGATAACTCGAATTTTCCACCTTCTCGTAACAAGAAACTTACGGCGACAAAAAACCTCAATATTCCAGTATCCTTCTTAAAAAGACTGATGCCGGTTGCTCAACTACTGACCGAAAATGAAATACAAAAATTACAAATTACTGCGGCCAGTTTTACCCCAGGATCAATCATATTTAATAGAGGCACCGAAGTAGAGTCATTAACCTACATCATTAAAGGCAACATCTTCATGGAAGCCGATAATGGCTCCGGACTTGAAATAAGCGCCCATACCTTTAAGGCACTGTATCCATTGTCCGCAGGTAAACTGCATTACTTTACCGCGATTGCCGGATCTGATGTGACCGTGATCTATATTCCCAAGACCATACTCCAGACAAACCAAAGCGCTACTATTCCTCTAGACAGCAAACTAAAAACTTCGGAACAACTTAAAGACAATCCGTTTTTTATTCGCTTTTCCCGGCATTTTATTGAGGGAGAACTTAAAATCCCGAATTTTCCCGATATAGCGCTGAAACTTCGTAAAGCTATCCAGCAGGATTGCGAGATTACCGACATTGTCAAAATTATTAACATGGATCCGGTTATTTCCGCCAAACTGATTCAAGTCGTCAACAGTCCTATATATAGACCAATAAGCCCAATCAGCAATTGCCTTGACGCCATCAATCGACTAGGACTGACGACCACACGCAATCTGGTGACCGCTTTCAGCATGAACAACCTGATTAAAAGCGAAAATCCATCAACCAAGAAATTAATTCAATGTGCATGGTTACAAAGCATCAAAGTTTCCAGCATTAGCTACACCCTGGCCCAACTTACTCAAAAAGTAGATCCTGACGAAGCGCTACTCGCAGGGCTTTTGCATAATATCGGCGTACTGCCCATTTTAACTTTTGCTGACAGCTTGCCGGAAGATTCTTACCTACCTGCGGATGTTGATCTCTGCATAAACGAAATACAGGGCCAAATAGGCTCTGTTATTTTGGAAAAATGGGACTTTCCAAATAACTTAAGACAAATCCCCTTACAATCTACCAACTGGTTTACAAGCACCACAGAAGATCTCAACCTGAATGACATTATATTATTGGCAAAATATCATAATCGTCTGTCATCCCCCGACAAAACGGATCTCCCTTTACTG
>JBAQYH010000303.1:0-3918 GCA_049299935.1 Methylobacter sp.
GTGCAAATTAAACAGTGGGGACTGGAACTGGGCTTTCAACAAGTGGGCATCACCGACACCGCTTTGCCGGAAGCGGAAGCCCATCTGCAAAACTGGCTGAACAATAACTTCCACGGCGAAATGGACTACATGCAGCGCCACGGCCTTAAACGCAGCAGGCCCGAGTTATTGCATCCCGGCACTGTGCGCGTTATCTCGGTGCGCATGGATTACCAAACCGAATCCGCCATTGCAATGAATCAAGCGTTGGCCGATTCAACTTCGGCTTATATTTCCCGCTACGCATTGGGCCGCGATTATCACAAACTGATGCGAGGCCGCCTGCAAAAATTGGCCGACAAGATTCAGGCGGAAACCGGCGCAGAGCTTCCAGGCTCGATGCGGGCTTTTGTCGACAGCGCCCCGGTTCTGGAAAAAGCCTTGGCCGAGAAAGCGGGCCTAGGCTGGATCGGCAAGCATTCCAATGTCATTAACCGCAAGGCCGGATCATGGTTCTTTCTAGGCGAACTGTTCACCAACCTGCCGCTGCCGGTCGATAGCCCTGCCACCGCGCATTGCGGCGAGTGCCGCGCCTGCCTGGATATTTGCCCAACCCAGGCGATAATCGCGCCCTATCAGGTCGATGCCAGACGCTGCGTGTCTTACCTGACTATCGAACTGCACGGTTCAATACCGGAAGACTTAAGGCCGCTGATCGGCAACCGTATCTACGGTTGCGACGATTGCCAGATCATCTGCCCCTGGAATCGTTTTGCCAAGCTGACTGGCGAACAGGATTTTGGCCCCCGGCACCGGCTCAACACCCGGCAATTGCTGGAAGTATTCGCCTGGACTGAAGCGGAATTTCTGGCAAAAACCGAAGGTTCGGCGATACGAAGAATCGGTCACCAGCGCTGGCTCAGGAATATCGCCGTGGCTTTGGGCAATGCGCCTGCCTCGCCGCTTATTATCGATGCCTTAAAGACTCGGCTTGATCATGATTCTGAGATGGTCAGGGAACATGTGCGATGGGCATTGAAGCGACAAGGGCTTAACCCTTCCGCTTAATACGGATTAAAAGAGGCGAAAGACGAAGGGCAAAAGGCAAAAAAATCGCCCTTCGCCCTTCGCCCTTCGCCCTTCGCCCTTCGCCCTTCGCCTTTCGCCTTTCGCCTAATCAGCAATTTAAATGACTCCACCCAGGATTATTTGTATCATCCTGATCATGCCAACCGATACGGGTATCCAATTATGAAAAAAATATTTTTTATTTTATTGACCCTACTCACTGCATCCGCCCATTCTGCCGAGGTTTTTAAATGTCAGCTGAAATCGGGCAAAACGGTTTACCAATCGCTACCCTGCGAATCTGCCGTAAAACAGCAGGCCATTGAGATTCAGCAACCCGATCCGCGCAAAGTTGCCGAGGAGGAAGCCAAACTCAAAGCCTGGAAGGAAGATTTTGCAGTGCGTGAAGCGGCAAGAATCAAGGCTGAACAAGAACAACAAGCCGAACAGGACAGAAAAGCATCTGTCGAGACGTTGAATAAAAGCGCGGAATATCAAAAGCAGCAGGCTGATGAGGCAAAACGGCAGGCCGACATGCAAGAGCAGCAATATATGCAGAATCCTTATTATCAACGGTATCAGTTTTACCCCTATTATCCTATTAACCAATCACTCCCGCCTTATCCGTCTCGTGTGCCTCAGCATCATAATATCAAGGAAAAAACAGACACAGGCACTCATCATCAATCGAAGCAAACCGAATTAAAAATCCCCAAAGAGGCCGATCCCGACAGCAGCAAACCAAAATTTCTTTGGAAGGGGGAATAAGTCGGCCGGAAAGCATTGTCACACCTGTAGAATATTCAAAATAAACTACAATAGGCACAACATAAACCATCCAACAGCAACCGGAACCTATGGAAGCGAATACAAAAACAATAAAATCTTTGGCTGTGCTGTGTAGCGGCGGCGACAGTCCCGGCATGAATTCGGCGGTACGTTCGGTAGTCAGGACAGCCATCGGCCTTGGCATTGACGTTTACGGCATCTATAAAGGTTATTCCGGCTTGCTGGAGGGCAATATCCAAAAGCTCAGCCTGTCATCCGTCGGCAATATCATCCAGCGCGGCGGCACCATACTCGACACTTCGCGCTGCCTGGAGTTTCACACCCCTGAAATCAGGCAGGAAGCCGCGCACATCTTATCCAGAAAACATATTGAAGGCTTGGTGGTCATCGGCGGCAACGGCTCATTTGCCGGTGCGATGACCCTGCATCAGGAACATGACATTCCGATAATCGGCATTCCCGGCACCATCGATAACGACATTTCCGGCACCGAATACACGATCGGCTTCAATACCGCCGTACAGACCGCCGTCAATGCCGTAGACAACATCCGGGATACCGCTTCGGCACATGCACGAACCTTCCTGGTCGAAGTCATGGGCCGAAAATCATCCGCCATTGCGCTGCAAGTGGGCGTATGTACCGGTGCCGAACATGTTGTCTTGTCCAATCAGGCGGTCGATTACGAAAAAATTGTCACCGGGATTAATAAAGGCACGGAACGCGGTAAAACGTCATCCATTATCATCGTGGCCGAAGGCGAAAAAACCGGTCTATCTTACGAAATCAAGGATGTGCTGATGAAACAGTACAATCTCAGCGTCCATGCCTGCATTTTGGGGCATATTCAACGCGGCGGAAGCCCGACTGCACTGGACCGCCTGATTGCCTCAAAAATGGGTTATGCCGCCGTCCATGCGCTGTGTCAGGGACTGCGAGCCCATGTTACCGCTTTTAATAAAGGCGAGATTGAAATGGTTCCTTTATCGGCCTGCATGGAAAGCAGGAATGAGGCTAACGAGCCGCAGCTTGAATTAATCCGCGCCCTGGCCATTTAACGATCCATCGATGAAAGCGCAGATAGGTCAAAAAACCCCGCTATTATCCGTCTCAGCCTGGGTCCAGGGGACTGGGGTAAATTTTGACCAACTATCAGGCCGGGTCGTGTTGGTTGAGGTATTCCAGGTAAATTGTCCGGGTTGTTTTTTATACGCATTGCCCCAGGCGGTAGACTTGCACCGGAAATATTCGGAACACGGTTTAACGGTATTGGGCGTCGCTACCGCATTTGAGGATTTTGATAAAAACAACCTGGAAAACCTGACCCGTCTGGCTGAACAGGGCGAAGTAGTCGGCGAAACGCTGCGAGTGCTAAACCAACAAGGCAAATTAAACGCCGGCCGCCTGCCCTATCGCATCCCATTCCCGCTGGCGATGGATCGGTTGAACAAACGCCAAGGCGAAGTAAGCGATGCCGACATCGCAAACTTTATCAAAGACCGTGTCCCCAATTTCGAACAACAACCCGAAGCGCATCAACATAAGATCAGGCAGCAGGTACAGAATTATTTTCAGTCTCTTGATTACCATGCAGAAACGTTTGAACGTTTCGATTTGAAAGGCACCCCCTCGCATATCCTGGTGGACAAACAAGGCGTTTTGAGGGATTGCGCATTCGGCGATTATCCCGACCTGGAAGCGCGGATATTGGGGTTGTTACATGAATAACACAGACGACACGGATAGGACTGGTTTACACGGATTTTTAGCCCAACCCAAGTTGTTTGCGCTTTTAAATCAATATTTGTCCGTGTCATCCGTCGTCTGCATGGGTGCAGGAACAATTGCCGAGTTCTATTTCTCTATGTGCAGAATAGTTATCAAATAACTGATGTTACGCACGAATGGTATTTCTCCCGTTTGCCGCGCCGAGCACCGGAGCTTTTATCGAGATTAGCCCGTTAGGGGCGCGGCAGGGATGCCGCGCGTCAGCAGAGGGGCAGGAGCCCCTTCTGCTGACCCTCGATAAAAGCGAGGAGCGCAGGACGCAAGCGGCAACCGGGTCGCCTTTTCTTTGGTTAC
>JBAQYH010000304.1:0-8797 GCA_049299935.1 Methylobacter sp.
CCTGATTAAATGGCGGCAATTTGATCTTTATCGGACATTTTTATTTGTTGCTAACAATGTTACTGCACCTTATTGGACATCAACAGGCAATAAAAAACCCGCGAAGCCTTACGACTTGCGGGTTTTCATAGTTCTTTGCACGGCTCTGAACCAATGTTTGGTACCGAGGGCCGGAATCGAACCGGCACGATGTCACCATCACCGGATTTTGAATCCGGCGCGTCTACCAGTTCCGCCACCCCGGCAAAGAACGGACATTATAGGTAGAGATTGTAAATAATGCAAATTTTTTTAAGGTGTATTTGCAGGCTTAACCTGCTAATATCGCGCGCTATGAAAAAAAGTCATTTTAACTACCAGTTACCCGAAGCATTAATTGCACAAAAACCCTTGGCAGATCGCGATGCAAGTCGTTTGTTATGTATGGATCGAAATACCGGACGCATAACCGACCGGCAATTTACCGATTTTATCGATTTGATAGATGAACAAGACCTGCTGATTTTTAATGATACCAAAGTGATTCCGGCTAGGCTGTTCGGCAAAAAACAAAGCGGCGGTAAGGTCGAGATTCTTATTGAGCGTATCCTGGATGACCACCGCGCCATTGCGCATGTCAGAGCCAGCAAAGCGTCGAAAGCCGGCACCTTGATAGAATTGGATAAAGGCTATTGCTGCGAAGTATTGGGCAGGGCGGACGACCTGTTTCAACTGGAATTCAAAGGCGATAGCAGTTTGCTCACACTATTGGAGCAAATCGGCCATATTCCATTGCCGCCTTATATTACCCGCGAAGATGACGCATCCGACCTGACCCGCTATCAGACCGTTTTTGCCAGGGAGGCGGGAGCCGTTGCGGCGCCCACCGCAGGCCTGCATTTTGATCAAGCCATGATGGAAAAGCTCAAAGCCAAAGGCGTGCAAAGCGCTTTCGTGACTTTGCATGTCGGCAGCGGCACCTTTCAGCCGGTCAGGGTGGAAGACTTATCTGAACATTTAATGCACAAAGAATATTTTGCCGTGCTGCCGGAAACCGTAGCGGCTGTCCAGCAAGCCAGGGCAAGGGGAGGGCGGGTTATCGCCATCGGTACGACGGCGGTCAGGGCGTTGGAATCGGCGTCCAGAAGCGGCCGGCTTGAAGCCGGTTTTGGCGATACCGACTTGTTTATCACCCCCGGCTATCAATTCAAATCGGTCGATGCGATGCTGACCAACTTTCACCTGCCCGAGTCTACCTTGCTGATGCTGGTGTCGGCGTTTGCCGGCTACGAGCACATTATGAACGCCTACAGCCATGCTATTGATCAATCTTACCGATTCTTTAGCTATGGCGATGCGATGTTTTTGGCCGGCTGATTTCACGAAAAACGGGTGATGGGTTAAACCTGTAGCTTGGCATGAATATCGGCCCCAAGTTCCACATTGCATTACAGCAAAGGGAGATTATTTGGCGTCAACCTGCTGGCCGTCTTCGATCATCCGGTTTCCCCGCTCAATTTTGGCTTTGCCTCGCTCAACCATTATTGAGCCTTGTTCCAATTCTGTATTGCCTTCTTTAACCAGATCTTTTCCGCGATTAACCATCTGGTTGCCTAGTGTTGGGGCGCTTGAGCATCCTGCCAGTAACGCAATGATTGTTGATGTCAGTATAATGTTAAGTATTTTCATGGCTCTTCTGCTTGGCTATATCAATTGAGACATTATTGTACAGTTACCCATCAACGATTAAAAATGTAATTGATCATACACGGTTGGGGTGTAAAAAATGCGGTAAGGTGCAGTCCGTTCTTCGGAGGTTAATTCAGCTCGATTGCACATTTCGGCTCAAATAACCGAGCGTCAGTAACTCGCCGGCCCAAATATCGATAGAACTTATCCTCCCCATTCTGAAAGCAGGTCGAAGAGCGTAGTGAAATTCAAGGGCTTGACCAAGTGATGATCGAAACCCGTCTCCTGCGAACGGGCTCAGTCTTCCGCCCGCCCATAGCCGCTTAATGCTATCAGCAGGAGATCTCCCCCGTTGGGCAGACTCCTGATGCGTTGAGCCACCTGATAGCCATTCTCTCCCGGCATTCCGATGTCCAGCAGCACTATGGCGGGATGGAATGCCTCGATCAGCGTTATGGCGTGCTCGCCGGAATCAGCCATTTTGACCTCGTAGCCGTTCAGCTCCATGAGTAGGGCCGTACTCTCTCTTACGTCGGCATCATCGTCCACCACCAGCACCCTCGTACCTGAGTTAGGCGATGGCGTTGCTGTCTCGGAGGCAGGACAGCTGGCCGCTTCGTCAATTGTCGGCAACCGGATGCTGAAAGTGGAGCCCAGTCCGGCGCCGGGGCTTGATGCCGTTACCTGTCCGCCGTGTAGTTCCACTAGCCGCTTTACCAGGGTAAGCCCGATGCCGAGTCCGCCCTGGGAACGATCCAAAGTACGCGTGCCCTGTTGGAATAGGTCGAAGATCGTCGGCAATAGTTCCGCCGAGATGCCGGTGCCGTTATCCCGCACCTGGATCTCAACTTCGGCCCCGAGCAGTTGCACATTAACCTCGATTTGGCCGCCTTCCAGAGAGTATTTGCCGGCATTGTCGAGCAGGTTAAGTAACACTTGAGACAGGCGCACGGAATCGCCCTCCAACAGTACCGGTTGCTCGGGCAGACGAATATCGAGATGTTGTTGCTTGGCCTGGATGGGGCCGCGTGCCGTCTCCAGGACTGACTTAATCACTTCTGCAAGGTCGAGCCGTTCTTTTTTCAGCGAAATTTTGCCGCGCGCGATGCGGGAAACATCCAGTAGATCGTCCACCAAGTGAGTGAGGTGTGTCACTTGCCGCTTAATGATTTCCGTAGCCCAGCTGAGTCGCGGATCTTCCAGCTTCAGCATAGCCAAAATATGGGCTGCGTTGTTGATCGGGGTCAGCGGATTTCTCAGTTCGTGAGCCAGCATGGCGAGGAATTCGTCCTTACGCCGGTCGGCCTCGTGCAGGGCCGCTTTGGCCTGTTTGCTTGCGGAAATATCACGGCTCACGGTGGCTAAGCCAATGGGGTCGCCGGTACTGTTTTTGATGAAGAACACGTTGAGGTGCATCCAGATGGCAGCGCCGCTGTTGAAATGGCGGAATCTTATTTCCACATCGGCGTGACCCTCGCGTAAAACGCGCGGGAAGAATTCATCAAGGATGAAGCGCTGGTCTTCGGGGAAGAAAAATTCCTGGACCGGCGTTCGAATGCACTGTTCCAGATTGTCGAGGCCGACCAGGCGCATGCCGGCTTCGTTGATGTAGAACGGAATAAAATTCATGTCGCACATGCCGATGAACTCCATGCTGTTGTCGGCCAGCGAAACGAACTTTTGCCGCTCCAGTTCCATGTGCTTGCGTTCGGTGATGTCGCGCAGGGCGATGACGTAGCCGGGTTGACCGTCCCATTCCAGCGGCGCGGAACGCATTTCCGCCCAGGCGAATCCGTCCGGACGGATCAGGTTAATGTCCTGATAGCTGTTTTTATCGGGATTGATGGGAATCGCCAGCGATTGACCGATTATCGGACTGCGTGCCAGCAGGATTTCGGCAGCCTTGTTGGCATAGAGTACGATGCCCTGGCTATCCACAACCAAAACGCCGTCGGTGATAGTGTCGAGGATCAGGTCGAGCTTGGGATTGTGGGTGGTCATAGCAGGTAAGTTTGCTTAAACGATGATGGTTTGCACGCCGATTCCTTTAGCTTCGGTGGTAATGGCCGCGATGACTGAAGGTACCCTGGACAGGTCGCCGAGCAGTTTCAGCACAGGTGCCGGCACATCGCGCACCAGCATCGGCGTTGCAAACACGTCTTTTTCCAGGGCTTTTTCCGGCATGCCCAATACTTCGACGACGTTTAAAACCCAGTATCCGGGCTCGTAAAGGTTGGCGAGCGCTTCGGTAATCTGCTCGACCAGACGGCGGGTTTCGCTGTTCAATGATACTACGTATAGGGTTAGAACCAGTTTGTGCGGCGTTGCGCGCCGTTCTTCCAGAGGAGTGGCGATACGGGAGGTCTGGGCGATATTGCGAATTTGTTCGGAAGACAGCGGCTTGCTGGCCAGTTCGAACTGAAAGCCTTCCTCATGTATGCCTTTTAGTTGCTCCATGTACTCGTTGGCAAAAGCGGTGACGATATAAACGTTCAGTGTTTCATCAATGGCTTTCAGGCGGCGCAAGGTTTCCACGCCATCGATGCCGGGCATGCGTAGATCGAGAAAAATCAGGTCGGGCCGTTCGGCGAGGGCCATTTCGATGCCTTGTAAACCGTTCTCGGCTTCGCGGACCGAGAAGTTGTCATCCTCCAGAATCAGTTTGAAAGCAGCGCGCACCGCAGGATCGTCGTCTATTACCAGAATTTTGCTTGCCATATAGAGTCCCTCTTGGATATTGGAATTTGAATGTTCAAACATGGGGAAATCGTAGTCGCATGCAGCAACCGTGTCCATATGTACTCTCTACCTGTATATTGCCTCCGACATCCTGAACCAGACGGCTGATGACTGACAAGCCCAAGCCGGTACCTTTTCCCGGCGGTTTGGTGGTAAAAAACGGATCGAAAATTTTGCTTTGCATCTCTTGCGGGATGCCGGGACCGTTATCGGTCACGCTCAATTCAAGCATATCCTCCATGGGCCTGACCATGATTTTGATTTGCGGCTGCGGGCTGTCGGCTAGCGCGTCGCGGGCGTTAATGATCAGATTGACCAGAATCTGCTGCAAACTGTCGGCGCTACAGCGGATGGCCGGCAGATCGTCGACGGCATTGACCTCAACCTTGATACCGTTCTTGCTCAATTCGCCTTCCAGCAGCAACAGACTTTGCCTGATGACTTCCTCGATCCGGCAGTTGCCGCTTGGGACCGATCGGGTGTGGATAAATAGCAGCATGTTGCTGACAATCTTCTTGATGCGATGAATTTGCTGTAGTGCCTGATCGAGAATTTCCTTTGATTTTTTATCAGTACTTCTGTCTGCGGCGAATTCGACAAAATTCATTATTCCCATCAATGGGTTGTTGATCTCATGCGCCACGCCGCCGACCAGCGTTCCCAATGCCGAGAGTTTTTCCATTTGCAGCATGTGTTCCTGGTTTTCCTGTAGTTTGGTGTAAGCCAGCCGGGTTTGTTCCAGCAGGCGGGCGTTTTCCAGGGAAATCGCAGCTTGGGCGGTTAATAGTTCGGTCATGTCGGTTTTTTCGGCGGTAAACACGCCTGGCGATAGCCGGTTTTCCAGGTAGAGCAGGCCGATGAGTTCGTTTTGCTTAATGACCGGCAGGCACAGCACTGAACGCAGTTTTAGCGCCTGCACTTCCGGGGTATTCTGGAATTCGCCTTCGGACATCGCATCATGCAGTAACACTTTTTTACGCGTGCGCAGCACGTAATTGACGATGGCGCGGCTAACGTTGCCGGAAGTCTGGTCAAGGTTGAGATGCCGGAGGTTAACAATGTGTTTCTTGCCGACATGGCTTTCCGTAGCGACCAGCAGATCGTCCGCTTCCTTGATCAGCAGGTAACCGTGTTGTGCTCCTGAGCTTTCCAGCACTACGGTCATGATTTTTTGCATGAGCTGGTTCAGATCGACTTCCGCCGACAAGGCCAGCGCCGATTTGATCAGATAATTGAAGTCGAGATTCGGCAGGGTAGCCAGTGTGCCGATGACAACGGATTTTTCGGAGCGAACTGCATCGTCGGAATCTGTGTAAGGATGACGCTCTTGCAACCGTGCGCTTTTGCGCTCGGCGCGGCACATCCTGTACATGCGTTGCGCCGCGCCGTAGTAAAGGTCGGCATCGCCGAGATCGCCGACAGTCAGCACATCGGCCAACATTTCGTATAAATGGCCGGTGAGCAGGCCGTAGTTTTGTGCCTGGGCGATCGCAATAGCATCCAAATACAAGTTGCGTGCGTCGCGCATTTGATTTCGGGCGCGGGCGATCTCGGCATGAATAAAGGCCAGAAAGGGGTTCAGCAACGGTCCGAGACGGGCCCAGGTTTCCAGTTCGGTTAACAACGGCGCGATTTCCGCTTCAAGCGTCGGCCAATCGGCACCTTCCGGCCAGCGCAGGCGATTGACGATACGGAACACATACCAGAGGCGTTTCAGCACGTTATCGGTCAGGCCGTGCAGATAGCGTTCCACCGTTTGCAAGGACACTGCCGCGGCAGCGTAATCGCCTAAATAATGCTGGGCGAAACCCAGTAGCGCAAAATAACTGCCGGAAGCGGAGACATAATTGTCGGCTTCCCAGCGCGTCAGCGTTTCGGTCATGTCCACCGGTTGGTAACCGGGTGTCATCGGCGCCACCCAGCCGGCCAGCACCGCTTCGGCAAGGCCGACCGAGAACGAGAGCTGGTTCTTGCGGGAAAAGTTCAGGCATTCTTCGGCGGCTTCTTCAATCAAACGCAGGTTTTTGCCCTGCACCTGCAAATTCCACATCAACGGCCCGTAGGACAGGCCGGCATTATACAAATCGCCGCAATTCTTGCCGCACTGTATGCCTTTGTGGCAGTAATCGACAATCTCGGCCGGATGGCTGCGCGAATGCATGTTGCACCAAACGATGCCGTTCATGCCGCGGGTCGCGCCAAAGGTATTGGGGTATTTTTCACACAGGTCATGGGCCAGGTCCTGATAAAGAAATGCCTGTTCGAACTTGCCCTGTTCGCCGAGATTGAGTCCCATGATTGAAAACGAATAAATCACCGATTCGTCCATGCCGCCCTGTAAGCAATGCAACGTCGATTGCGCCGCCGACAGATACAGCTGCGGCACCAGGCCGGACATATAGAGATCGGGGATCAGCTCGCTGTAAAACGCCAGCTCAATTTTGCTTTTGCGGTCCTGGGTAAAAGGCATGTGCAGGATAGTTGTCCAGACATCGCCTTGTTGTTCGATGTCCGCCATCAAGGCCAGCATCCGTTGTCGGGCCGGCTCGGGCTGCTCGGGAATCGACTTGCCGAAATAGGCCAGACCGCGGTTGGCGGTAGCTATCGCCTTGTTGAAATTACCGAACGAGGACAGCGACGTGGTCTGTTCCGCCAGGGCTTCGGTTTTGTCCAGGTCGCTGACCGCATGTTCGATCAGATGATTCAGCAGCACTTCCGATTTTTCATAACGGCCGCACATCAGCTCCGTCTTGGCCAGACGTTGGTAAATGCGAAAAGTCAGGTCGTAAGCTTGTTGCCAGCAATCGTCCGGCAGATAGTCATGGGCTTTCAGGAAAAAGTCGTTGGCAGCATCGCCGGCCAGTGCATCCAGCGCCTTGTTGCCGGCATGGAAGTTGATATTGACCAGCTGATACGCTAACTCATGATTCAGGTCCGCCGGGCGGCCCAGATTGAGGTGGGCGGCAATGGTAAACAAGTTGTCAAGGGTTTCAAGATCGGTTTCTGTCGGCGCCGCTTGCAGCAGGCGGTTGCCGATACGCCAGTGGATAGCGGGCTTGGCCTGAAGGTCGACCTGACGCAGCACCGCTTCCTGAACCCGGTCGTGTACGAATTGCAGATCGGATTTGTTTTCCAGCAGCATGCCCAGATTCAATACCGGTTTCAAATCTTCAAACAGCTGGTCGATGCGAATATCCAGCACCAGCGCCACATCTTCGACGCTGAAACGGTTGCCCATGCAGGCGCAGTGATTGAGGATATGCAGGGTTTTGACCGGCAATTTGCCCACCTTGGAACTGAACAACTCCACCACCGAAGTCGGCATTTGCGTATCGCGAATCCGTTTAATGTCCCAGTGCCAGTGTCGCTCGGCGTCGGTATTCAGCAAATCCTCGTTATACAGCCAGGCCAGACTTTCGCTGACGAACAGCGGGTTACCTTCGGTCAGGTGGGCGATAAATTCCGCCAGGTTGGCCGTGGCTTCCAGCGAGGAATCGAGAATGTAGGCGACCATCTCGTGGCAATCGGCGTCGGTTAGCGCTTCCACGCGAATTTCCGCGAATGGGTCGTTGTTTTCCTGGATCTTGCGAAGCAGCTTGCTGAGCGGATGGCTGCTATCGACTTCGTTATGCCGATAGGCGCCCATGAAAAACAGGAAGGGATGCTCTTGATGGTTGTCGAACAGGTTTTGCAGAAAATCGAAAGTTGCACTGTCGCACCATTGCAGGTCGTCGATAAACAACACCAGCGGATTATCCTCGCTGGTCAGGCAGGACAGGAACCGGCCGAACAAATTGTTGAAACGGTTACGGGCTTCGACCGGCGGCAGATGCGGCACTTCCGGCTGAGGGCCGATGATGAATTCCAGTTCCGGCAACACATCGCAGATGACGCGGCCGTTGCTGTCCACGACGCCGAGTATTTTGGCCCGCCACTGCTGAACCTGGGTGTCGCTTTCGGTCAAAAAGATGCGGATCAGGTTACGCAAAGCCTGAATCAACGAGCTATATGGGATATTTTTCTGGTATTGGTCGAATTTGCCGGAGGTGAAGTAACCGCGGTTTTTAACCAGTGGTTTTTGCAGCTCCTGAATCAGCCGGGTTTTGCCGATGCCGGACAGGCCGGAAATAAATACCGAGCGAAAATTGCCCTCGATAACCTCGTTGTATTGCTGCTGTATCAACCGGCTTTCGGCCTGACGGCCCACCATTTTAGAAATAAAGATGACCCGGCGGCTACGATCATGCTGGCCAACCGTGAACGCCGATACGCTGCCGGTGGCGCTGTATTCATTCTTGCAGCGGATCAAGTCGGCCAGCAAACCCGAGGCGCTTTGGTAACGTTTCTCCGGCTGCTTGACCGTGAGTTTGGCAATAATATCGGCCAAGGC
>JBAQYH010000305.1:0-4201 GCA_049299935.1 Methylobacter sp.
CGAATTTCTTCTTCAGGTACTAACAGGCGCTTTAAACCGAAAGTCAAAAAACGAGTGCTACGTACTTTTTGGGTAGGATCAGTGCTTTGTCCTTCGTCTTCTATAACTATATTTTCTAAGGTGATAGCGTCACGCAAAGGCCGGTATTGTCCTGCATCGGCACTGTCGATCAGAAAGATTCTCTGAAAAGTAAGCTGTGCAACTAGGTTGTGAATTTCCTCATTCTTTACGCCAATGACATGATTACGCTCGTTGATATTAGACAGCACAAAGCAACCGTTGAGCCGATCTAATAGTTTCGTGCGTCCTCCGGCAGCCTGATTTTCAAAACGTATGCTGCTACCTGTCAAATCGTAAGGAGCAAATAACGGACCTCCTTTATTAGGCCCATCTTGCGGATTGGACAAAAGATAGGCATTAAGCTCTTGAAGCGCCGCGTAGCCATTAGCGTAATAGTTAGTTTTCTCTCCATTGCTGGCCCAATCTGAGTCGCGATCAGGTAGCAATAGATAGAGATAGATCGGAAAATGTCCCGCATTAGGAAATGCTGCCCGTAATTGCGCAATGACATGCAAAAAGGAACCGGCACCCGTACCACCTGCTAAGCCGCAACAGACATGAAAACCAACGCCCTGAATTCCACTGCCATCGGCAAGCTCGTTACTTAAAGTGCGTACTCGCTCAACGAAGGCTCGGCATTGTGGTTCGAACAAGGCTGCGCCAAGGCGACGCATTTGTCCTCCTGCGGCTTGTTGCACGTTCATTTGACTAAATATATCAGTCCAAAGGGCAGGATTACCAATGTAACGATGTGTCAACGGGAAATGCTCAGCATCACGTAGTCGAGTTTGTAAATCGTTATGTGCGATAGACAGGCGATTACGCTCATCAAGTGCAATGAGCGCACCAATTTCTCCTTGAGTGCGCCAGTTTTCACTAGCAGCAAGATCAGTTGCACTAGAGTCAATATAAAGATAACTGACATGCACAGCATGATGACGGCCATCGCTACCAATTGGCTCGATGTTACGAAACTCTTCGTAAATGCTTTTACGGAATGCTTTGATGATTTTTCCACCAGTGCCGCCTAAGCCTATGATCAGATGATTGTTACTCATAATTATCCTGTAATGGGTTCAAGTTTTTTCCAAGCATCGTATAGGGCAAAGGTATACAAGGGTAGCCATAATACGATGAGAAGTAAGACTAATATGATGCGTACAATAAAAACGACGCGCTCTATTTTTCCTTCAAGTAGACTCAACATTTCGTTCGCTGCGATCTTGACGGCTGCTGCATGTGGATAGGGTTGGCCTTTATTTGCATTAAAAAAAGTCTCCATTTCCTTGCGTAGAATTTCTGGTAAAGGGCGATCTTGTGTCCACAATAATTTAGCCAGGAAAGAAAAGTTTTTTTGGAAGTGCTCGGCGACGCGTTGGGAATCTATATCAGATATGACTGACTTTGATTCGGTATAGGAAAGTGGAATACTATTTCCTCCATTTTCTGGTGCAGGATAATTAATAAAGTTTTCTAAAGAAGATCCATCCGGTTTTTTTAGATTGTTAACTGCCCAATATTCTTTCCGAAAAGTTTCCTGATTCCATACTTTATTATTTATAAAATCTTTCTGCCAAGTTTCCAATAATGAGGCAACGGCAGGTTTAAGGTAGTCTGAGGCGGGCAATAGAAGAATAAAAAATAAACTTAACGGCAATGAAATGCAAACTATAAAGCTACTTATATAATTTGGCTGCCAGTCTACGCGCATGAAGCGACCTAGTAAAATGAAGGCTAACCCTAAAAAAAATATAATACCAATTGCAATAAAAAACCATAGCTTAAATTCATCAAAAGCCAGTCTATAAAACGCTTTAAGTGTAGAGATTAGTAGCTCTAAAAGACCATACAACATATATTTCTATTTTAATAATTATTAATACTTCGAACAGTTTTAATTACTAAAGTTTCGGAATTCATTTTCGGTAATGGGTCTGGCTTATCATATTGTTTCATAATGAAAAATAATTAGTTAAGGTAAAAAGCTGATTGGTTGCTTTCTTTCTAAATTCAACAAAATAAATACAACAAGTTAGTTGCTTAGTAGATATATTTTTATCTTTATAAATCAATTGATTAGAAATATGTATTTGCATGTCAAGGCATGCGGTTTTTTAAGCAAAACAAGTTATTTATTCCTTTATACCAATTACTTACTGGAAAATATGAACTCCGAAACTTTAGTAATTACAATCAACAAAAAACGGCTTTACAATAATTTTTTTACAAATAAATTTTTTTGTTCACTATTTTTCAAACCAGCGACGTAAGCCTAATCTTACGGCTCAGTTGCCAATAAATGTTCGCAGAAAATACCCCAGCACTTACATAGCCTCATTCTCTATCATTAATATAAAAAAGGCAAAAATAATGGCAATTGTGAGTGATTAAATGCGCGGCTTTACGATCACTCAACGATTTTCTGATTAGCAATAGGGGGCCGTCGGCGTCTCTGTGCCAGCAGAAATACCGTTATGAATATTGAGTGTAGCCGCAATGTTCGGCGACAACACTCTGGGAATATCTGGAAGATGAACGCGCAGGTCAATTTCCCCTCAGTGTATTGCGAACCCTACAGCGCCGCGTCAAACATTGGAAAGCAACGCAAGGGCCTGATAAGGCCGTCATTTTTGCCAGTCTGTACCCGCTGGCCAGCAGGGCTTATCAGATTTTAGCTATCCGAATACTGAAATCACTATCCAGGGTGAAGTGTTTACCCATCTCTTGTAGCAGTTATAGTGGCTGGCGCTATCGATTCAGTCGATACGGCGTTCGAAACGCCGTTGTCTTTGGTGTTAAGCGGCCATACCCACGGCGGGCAGGTTGTGATACCTTTTTGGGGCGCGCCCAGGTTGCCTGTAAAAAACAAAGCTTATTCCAGCGGTCTTATAGCCACTCCCAGAACCCCGCTTTTTATAAGCCGAGGCATCGGTTGGGCAATTTTGCCGGTGAGGTTCAACTGCTACCCGGAAATTGCGGTGTTGGAGTTGGTAAATCCAAGCTTGGCGGCGTAATAATTCGTTCGGTGCGAAATGCATCCCCCGCAAAGAATATACCTTTGTATATCCGATTCTTTTATTTATACCGTTTGCACTTCAAAATTCGGTTTTTTGAATCTCCTCCCCCCAACCCTCTCCAGCAGGAGAGGGAGCAAAGGTGCCGAATTTTGATCTGTGATGAGTATACCGCGAAGACACGAAGGGTACGAAGTTTATGTTTTTTCTTCGCGTCTTCGTGGATGATTAATCAATCTACTTGCATTAATTGGGTTACAAAGTTGTGAAAGCCGGAAAAATTCCATTAGAATTGTAGGTTGGTAAAGACGGGCGCACTAGAACAATAAGAAGCCACGTCTCGATGTGTTGTTTATTTCACCCTAACGCGGAGTTTTCCTTTGCAATTTTCAAACGGATTTTTCATTCAATTCATTCGGTTAGCGGGGCCTTTCTGGCATTCTGAAAATAAGTCCACTATTCGAAGCCTGGTGTTGGCTCTATTCATGCTCACCGTGATGCAGATCGGCATAGCCGTCGTTATCACGGTATGGAGCGCCGATCTTTTCAATGCGCTTGAGCAGCGCTCAATGGGCGGGTTATTTAAGCAGATTGGTCTTATCGTATTGATTTTTGCAGCCAATATAGCGGTTACCACTGCCCATTTTAAAGTTAAGCGACGTTTGCAGCTCGACTGGCGAAGCTGGTTAACACAGCATTTGATCGGTAAATGGATGACCGATGGCCGCCATTACCTGGTCACGCACATTCAGGGGACGCACGATAATCCTGATGGACGCATCGCCGAAGATGTCCGTATTGCGACTGAAGCGGCTATCGATCTTTGTCATTCCTTGGTCTATTGTTCATTGGTGCTGATTAGTTTTACCAAAATTCTCTGGACACTTTCCGGCACCGTGACGCTTGATCTGTTGTTCTTTGAAATCCCTATTTACGGGCATTTGGTCTGGTTGGCTATGATCTATGCGGCCTGCGCTTCCGCATTGGGTTGGTGGTTGGGCCGCCCTTATACTCTGGCGACTGATGCGCGGCAAACCGTGGAAGCCAATTTCAGGTTCGGCTTGGTAACCGCACGGGAAAATTCGCTGGCGATTGCGCTGGTTCATGGTGAATCCAATGAGCAGAGC
>JBAQYH010000306.1:0-3370 GCA_049299935.1 Methylobacter sp.
GTACAACTGCCGGTCGGACTTATTTAATACCGGCCGCAGTTTGCGCGCGATGGGAAAAGCCAGCAGCGCCATCACCCGATACACCTCAATTTCAAACAGTCGCTGCAACAGGCGCCCTGCCTGTTCCGTTCTCAAGTCATGGTTAATAATCAAAAAACGGCTGAAACCATCAACGTGAATGCGAAAATCCGTAAATACCGAAGCGGCGCCGCCGGTTACCTTGGAACCGATAACGGGATTGTTGGCAAAGTGGACCGACAGAGACGCCAAATCGGCATTCTCCTCATAATGAATATCGGCAGCCGAGACAATGGTTGTGTGCGCCGCAACGATGACTTGCCCGGTTAACTGCGACATCCAATCCACCGGCACTTTTTTTAGCGCTGAATCCGCAAAAGGCTCTTTAGGGGTGTCGTGTACGTAAAAACTGTAAGTACTGAACTCGCCGTGCTGCTCCCAACGTATTTGAAAGGAATTAAAAGTCGCGCTGAAGTGGTCCGCCTCTTTTTCAGGCGGGGCGACACCGAACCGTTCGCAAAGCGCTGCCAAATGTTTGCGTTCCTGCATTTTTTCGTCACTGGACAGCAATAACGCAAGATGGCTCGCTCTAACCGGCAGATGGCCAATAGACGGCGCGCGGGCATGGACTTCGTTGTGCAGTACAAAACGTTGCGGATGGTTTTCGGGAATGGGGAATAAGGTCGTCACGGGTATTTTTTAGAGTTTTTAAGGTAACAATGAATTTACTTCAAGCAATTTTGACTGCTTCAAGGTCGGCTATTTCAACGACGGCTTCACCTGCTGCCAGCAACTCCTGAGCGCGAGGAAACACCTGAGTCAAAAGGTTTTGCAAGCGGCGGTTGGTGACGTTACCGCAAGTCACCCAAAGCAGTTGCGGAGGCGCACCCAAGCGCAATACCATCTCGACGAAGTCGCTGTCTTTGCTGATGATGACAATGCCTTGTTGTCGTGCTTGTTGGAAAATCTGCTCGTCTTCGGCATCACGTAAATTCAGGTCACGTAAGGCATAGGCTTCCACTTTAAAAGTCTGGTTAAGCCAGCTAGCCAAGTTTGGCGGCAGTTGTGCGTCAATCCAATAGATCATGCAGCCAAGCGTTCTAAATTTGCCCGGCGGGCAGCATATAACAAACAAGCCTGAATATCTTGCTGCTCCAAATCGGGAAAATCCTGCAAAATCTCCTCGCTGCTGATACCTTCGCCCAGCATTTGCAAAATATCGCTGACACGAATTCTCATGTTGCGAATGCAAGGCTTGCCGCCGCATTGAAGCGGGTTATGGGTGATTCGGGTCTCCAAGTTCATAATCATGGCTCCTCTTTAATCAAATAATTTACTTTAACATAAATCGTCAGACTTTAACCATGTACGCTGCGCGTAGCAAAGGCATCTTCCATGCCGCAAAATGCCTTACCACTTTCGCCACAATTGCGACAGGCTTTAGCCCTACGCCTCGTCTTGCAAATAAGCCTTTTCCTGATAATGCCGGCTATGCCAAACAAAGCCCAAGGCTGTCGCCAGCATCAATGCGGCGAAAAACCAAAAATAGCTTGCTCCGGCAAGACGGCTGGAGCCGTCCGGGTTTTCAATGAAAAAATTCACCGCGCTGGTGAACAGGTTACCGAGCGCAACTGCCGCCATATACAGCGACATCACCAGGGATTTCATCGTCCTTGGCGCTTGCGTATAGGAAAACTCCAGGCAGGTGATCGACACCATCACCTCGGCGGAAGTCAACAGCAGGTAAGCCGGCAATTGCCAGCAAATATTAGGCTGAAATCCTGCATCGATGCGCATCTGAATGACGGCAACCAATACAAATGACAAGACGGTGAGAAACAAGCCGATGGCGATTTTATTCAGGTATCCCAAATGCAGATACCTGCCCAGCGCCGGGTATAAAAACTTGTAAAACAACGGCGTGAGCAGGACGATCAGCAGCGGATTGGCGGCTTGAATCTGCGAGGGCAAGATCTCGATGCCGAATACCAGCCTATCCATCTGTTGCGATTGCAAGACCCAGGATGAGCCGTTTTGGTCGAACAGGGCCCAAAACATCGCAATGAACAAGTAAATGCCGCTTAACCGGCCCAGGCAACGCAAGCCCTCCCCGCTCAAGGCCTCGCGTACGAAGCCCATACCGGCGGCGGGTATGTGCACAAACCGGTATCGCCCCGCCCGGAATATCCCCGTCGCCAACAGCATCAACACGCCGGGCACCATAAACGCAACCGATGCGCCGTAGGTTTTTAGCAGCCAAGGCACCAGCAGCATCGAAATAAAAGCCCCGAAGTTAACAGACAAATAAAACCAGCTGAATACCTTGCTTAGCCAATGCCGGTTGCCGGCACCAAACTGGTCGCCGATATGCGCGGACACGCAGGGCTTGATACCGCCTGCGCCCAATGCGATCAAGGCTTGCCCGACCAATAGACCCGTCCGCGTGTCATCCAGCGCCAGGCAGAAATGGCCCAGGCAATAGACGGCCGACAACAGGATGATGGTCCGGTACTTGCCCAAAAAGCCGTCGGCCAGCAATGCGCCTAAAAATGGCGTGAAATAGGTGATGGAAACGAATAAATGGAAATACGCCTTGGCCTCGCTTGCCGACATGGGGGCAAAGTTGCCTGAGGCATCCATCAGGTATTGGGTCATGAACACGACCAAAATCGCCCGCATGCCGTAATAGCTGAAGCGTTCCGCGAGTTCGTTGCCGATGATGAAAGGAATACCCGCGGGTATTTCGGTGGAAGGGACAGGGGCGGTGCGGTATGGGGTTTTCACTAAATTATGCCTGTTGGATTTTTTTCTAGTTCCCAAGCTGGAGAGGCTGTGAAAAATATTCGTTTTTAGAAAAGATTAAAGAATTTACCACGAAGACACGAAGGGCACGAAGAAAAACAATCTTTTTAATTCAATACATTGAAAACTTCGTGTTCTCGGCAATTGCTCCTGCATCGCCTAAAGCGCCTACTGTTGGTGCTCTACCTCCTGTATCCGTACAGTCGTTCGTGCCTTCGTGGTAAAAAATGTTTTTAGACTAATTTGGATATTACAAACGGGCCTGTTGGTGTTTTGCCCGGTTGTAACAGCCGCAAGTTGCCGTGTTTGCTTGTTCCCCTTCAATCTCCTATATATTCGGTTCAAATACAGCTATTGACCCAGCGGACAATATCCGTAGCGCTCATGGCGCCGGACTTGCGGGCTATTTCGCGACCGGATTTGAATATGACCAGGGTAGGAATGCTGCGAATGATAAATTGACCTGCAATGCCCTGTTCCTGCTCGGTATTAACTTTGGTCAGGCGCACTTTCGGCTCAAGCGTAACAGCCGCCTGGGCATAGGCTGGAG
>JBAQYH010000307.1:0-2837 GCA_049299935.1 Methylobacter sp.
TTTTATAAAAATCCGTTTTTATCCGTCTAATCAGTGTTATCCGTGTTCTAGCGTCTGCTGAATAGATTTCATTATTACTCGATAATTTCCCGCAACACCGCTGTGGCATAGCTCCCCGCCGGTAAGATAAAACAAAGCTCCAGCGTCGTATCGTCAATAAACTGCCAGCATAAATCCTGCACGTTAACCCTTAATGCGCGCCTGTCGCGGTCAACGTCACTGGCCGTCAAGCCTTGAGCCAACAACCCATTAGCGTCGATAACGGTTTGCTCAATAGCAAGCGCATCGGCCGACACATCGGCATCTCCCCTGCCCCATAACACGCCGGTAGGATGAATTTCTTTTGCCTCCAGCCGCCGGATGATTTCCGCGTCCGCTTGATCCGATTGAAAACAGCTGTGCGACAGATCGAATTGGTAGACATCGCCTGCAACCGGCTGATTCCAGTTATTTTGTTTTACCCGCTCAGCCAAAATCCGGTTGAACAGGTAAGACCTGGCCGCCGACAAATAGATGCCACGCTGCTCCCGGCCCGCTTTCGCTCCTGCAAACATCGCCAAGGCCTTGCTGACATTTTGACCCTCGTTGCCAAAGCGTTGCGAGCCGAAATAATTGGCGATACCGTTGGCTTTAATCAGTTCCAGTTGCTGAACGGTTTTTGCTTGATCGCCCTGCCAGTCGCGAACAATCAGTTTAAAGCTGTTGCCCGACAACACGCCGCGCTTGAGTTTTCTGGCATGGCGGACCGCGTGCAGCACCTTGATGCTGTCCGATTCGAACTGCGTCCAATCGGGATCGGCTTTGCCGGGCAACCAGACGCTAAACCATTGGGTAGTAACCGCGTACCGGTCTTTTAGGCCCGCGTAACTGACATCGCGTTGCCGGACATTGGCAAACCTGGACAATTGCCTGGCGACATATTCGGTATTTTCGCCTTTCTTTTCTATTTGCAAAAAAACATGTTCGCCCGCGCCTGACGGTTCAAACGACAGGTTTTCTTTAACGATAAAATCTTCGGGCAGACAGCGGATTTTACCGGAGCCCGAAGGCCCGCCGTAAACATAAGGCCAGATGGGGATTTCAATATTTTGCATAGATTTAACTTACGGTTATTGATTCGGATGAGTATATTTAGTAAAAACGGCTGCACATTGCCAAAAGACATGGAACAAGCCGCATTATACGAAGTTTTTATAGGTCATATTGCCCAGCTCCCAGTTTTGACACCTATTGTTCGTTTACTCAATTCATGATAGTTTTCTTTTGTTGAAAATAATGTTAAAAAACAGATGGCTTTTAACATTCAATAACTTCTTAAAACCTGGAGAGCTATTATGACCGAATTTGGAATCACAGCATTACTCGTTGTTTTGTTGATAGCGGTATTTGTTTTTTTTAAAAAACGAAAAAAATGCTCATCATGTTGTTCATCAAAAGAAACGCCAAAAAGCGAACCTACCGTTCCTGAACAGGTAAAACAACAGCCGGAAATTAAGTCGTCCGACAAGCCTGTAGTTAATGTTGAGGCTACGCCTGTAAATGCGCAAATAACCGATGTTGTAAATCCGCAAATAACCGATGCGGCGGTTGTTTCTTCTCCAGAACCAAAACCCGCCAATAAGCCAACAGTCAATGTTGAGCCTCCTGCAAAGCCGCAAGCAAAAGAAACGGTGGTAATGTCCCCGACAGAAAACAACAGCAGCCTTCCCCAAGATTCAATACTGAAACGGCATTACCTGACCCATGTATGCACCATGATTGAATCGATCTATCCTCCACGTCCTACGGACTCAGTTTTATGCAGGCATTACGATGCCATGATCGTTACCGAATTAGACCGGTGCTTAAACAATAAAAAAGCAATGGAGCAACTGATCCATGCTTATGAAAATACAAAGTAATTAGTAACTATTCAGCACATAGAAAAATGGAACACGGATGACACGGATAGGACGGACTGACACGGATTTTTAGTCCGAACCCAGTTTGTTTGCGTTTTTAAATCAGTGTTTATCCGTTTAATCCGTGTCATCCGTGTTCTATTGAGCATACGCTGAGTAGTTACAGTAATTACTGATTAACGCAGACGTATTGCCTGACTAAAATCGCAAAGCCGGTTTTGCGGCTCCAAATCCGGTTGGAGTGCAAAGCCGGCTTTGCTGCTTTAAAGAACCACGTTTTGTAACGCCGACGTGGGGCTGGAAAAGGGATTAAAAGTTGATAAACAACGATCCCATAATCAAGTGATGCATGGTGTTGTTGGTGTGGGTCGCATCATCCAGATATTGGTTCATATACCCCGCTTCAGCACGGAAACTTTTATTGAACGTCCAGCCAAGGCCCGCAAACGCGCGGTTCTGGTCGAAACCGGACTGGCCGCCGAATTGGGTTGAGTTGACCCGGATAAAAAACTCGTCCCAGGCAATCAGGCTCAAACGCGGCTCGAATTCCAACGGATGCATAACCCGCAGCATCTGCCGTGGCCTGACACGAACATCATTACCCCTTATGAAATTGCTTTCGACCATGGTTCTAAAGGTGAATGTTCCGATACCGGTGGGCAAGACATAACGAAACGCCGGCCAGACATCTTGTTGGGAAACGTAGCTCTTACCGACATTTTGAGTGGGAACCCAGGTGTAGCCTGCCCAGACGGTAGCCCGGTCACTTAGCGAATAGCCAACCGCCGCGCGTACCACGCCTTGGTTCCAATGGTTCCAGTCGTCGTCGAAGCGCGACTGGCCTTCCAGCCAGATGCGGCCTTTTTCCAGTTTGGGATCGACGGCTTTCAGGCTGCCCTCGCCTACGATTTGCAGCCAGCTGCCGGCGTCCTCAAG
>JBAQYH010000308.1:0-1762 GCA_049299935.1 Methylobacter sp.
CGTCGATGGCGTTAAAGACTACTTCAACCTGTATTACGAGACCATGTCCAAACGGCCTGAGTTTCCGAAGCTGATCCTGAAAGTTCTGGCGCTTAACCAAGGACCGGGGCGTCGCTTTATTCAACAGCTGTTGGAGCGCGGGCGCACACGCGGCGCCAAGAAGGTGGAAGAGCTGAAGTCCGCCGGACAAATCGCTCCGTCATTAGACCCTGACGTCGTCAGGATGGCATTTGTCAGCTTGGCGATGATGCCCATGCTGTTGAAAGATGTTTTTGAGGAACAGATGGGACGGACAATGGATGCTGCATTCCTGGAAAAACTGGCTGCGTTCAATGGCTACCTGTTTTCCACGGGGTTGACGCCGACAACTACGGAATAGCAGGAGAGTCGCAATGGCATTACAAAAAAATTCAGGCGCAGTTCGCCGCTTTGCAAGGCTGATGAAGTTTGCCGCTTGGCTACAGAACCTTCCCAACAAACTCACGCCACCGCCCTTTCGGCTCATCCAGATCGGCTCGGCGTTCTGGCAGTCGCGTGCACTCCATGTCGCGACACACCTGGATATTGCATCCGTCCTGGGTGATGGGCAGCTCGCTGTTGAAGCCATTGCAGAGCGGGTTTCGGCTCAACCGGACGCCGTCTACCGCCTGCTGCGGATGCTGGCTGCGATGGATGTATTTGAAGAAATATCGCCTCGGGTTTTCCGGAACAACACGCTATCCGACCACTTGCGGGAAGACAATCCCAACAGCGTCCGGGCAATGATCTTGATGCACAACTCGCCTGAAATGAGCCGGCCTTGGTATGAGCAACTGGAACAGGGCGTGCGCAGCGGAGACGTTCCGTTCCGGATTTCTCACGGCCGGGAGCTGTATGCCTACATGGACGATCATGCCGAATTCGATGCGCTGTTTGCCCGTGCGATGGACAGTGTGGAGGCATTGGCCGGCGACAGTTTTGCCGCCGACTTCGATTGGGGACGATTTGATCGCATCATCGATGTGGGCGGTTCGAAGGGAAGCAAATCGTTAGCCATACTAAAGCGGCATCCGCATCTCACAGCTTTGGTGTTTGACCGGAATCAGGTTGTTCAGTCCGCGGCAAGTTATTGGACCGGTAAAGTATCGCCTGCCCTGCTGTCCCGATTGACCTACCAAGCCGGAGACTTGCTCGACTCGGTTCCCGCAGCCAAAAACGACAAGGACGTCTACTTGTTGAGCGCCGTCCTGCATGGCATGGATGACGAAAATTGCGTCAAGGTGCTGCGCAACCTGGTCGCAGCAAGTGCCGGTACCGGTGCCCGCATTGCGCTAATGGAATTGGTCGTTCCGGAAGTGAAGGCCGATTTTTCCAGTGCAGCCTTCGACATGCAGATGTTCATGGCTACCCGAGGCCGGGAAAGAACGCTTCCCGAATGGCAGCGCCTTTTCGATCCATCAGGCTTGGCATTTGAGGAGCGGGTCGGCCTTCAATCGCTGGGTGAGATACTCGTGCTGAGGAGGCTCGTACGGTAGCGCAATATCACTGTCTTTAACACCAGCGGTAATTTGTTCCATCCTTGTCAACATGCAATCGCGCGTCGGCGTCGCATGAATCGTGCCTTAATCTACAGGCGGGACAGATATGTCGGCCGTCCGGCGTGCAAAGCCAGCCGTTTTTTGCGGCGTCGGCAATGTCGCCTTCTATCCATGCGCGGCCTTCCGTAATACGCCGGCCGGCGTTGTCATTTTCCCTGCGCATACGGCGAAACTCCACGGTCTTG
>JBAQYH010000309.1:0-3205 GCA_049299935.1 Methylobacter sp.
GCGCCGGTCTGGTTAAAGTTGTCGACGAACAGACCCTGGCTTTTCCGCTTTACGACGGCAGCGGCATGTACCTGTCGGCCGGTAATGTCCTGGTTAACCCGAATGTCGGCCTGTTGTTCGTCGACTTTCAGCGCCAAGCCCGTCTTCGTTTCAACGGCAGCGCGTTCATACAGGACGATGATCCTTTAATGGATCACTGGCCTGAAGCGGAAATGGTGTTGCGGGTAAAACTGCGGGAAATGTTCCCCAACTGTCCGCGTTATATCCACAAAATGACCCTGGTCGAAGAGTCGTCATTCGTGCCCAAACAACATTGCGAAACACCGGCCCCGGCCTGGAAACGGCTGGAAGTCGTCGCCGACGTATTGCCGCCCCGCGACGCTCATCTGGCCGGTAACGAGCAGGATGCCGCCGCGGCGTTGAACCGCAGCTAGCCCGGAGCCAACGCTTCACTCCCGGTGCCAGATCAACTCGCCGTTCTTGTAAACCGACCTGACCCGGTGCAACGGAATGGAATGCACCTGCCCCTCACGGTCGACCAGTTCGAAAATGCCGGGGCCGTCCTTTGGAAACTTGATCTCGCGAAGCGGCACACAGATGATGCCGTGCTCGATCCGGTCGTAATAACCGATGACGAATTCGCCGCTGCCGAATTCCGGGTCCCAGCGGATGCGATGGAGCAGGTCTTGAATGGGGATCATGACGGCGTTACCCGCCGGCAAGGATTCTGACCAAACCGGTTCCGTCGGCGGCCGGGGCGATGTCTATCCGCGCCAACCCGAAACGCTGAACCACCCAGGCGTTGGTGACGAGGTGCGGACTGATGCGCTCGACGCTGAAGACGGATTCGCCCCGGCACAAGGCGGCCGGCAGAATCAACTGATCGGCGAGATGCTGTTCCAGGGCCGCGCCCGAGCGATAGTGATGAAGGAGCGCGGCACAGGCTTCCTCGGCAACGAGCTCGGCGGGCTTTCCGCGTTTCCCTTGCGCTCCGAAGCCCGCCAGGCAGTTTTCATAATGTGCAGTCAAATACAAACCGGCTCCGGGGCAGGCCGCTTTCATATCGACCGCCTCGATTTCCGCCGCCATCCCGGTCTGCTCCAGAAGCTCGCGTGCATGGTAAGCCATGCGTTCGCAGACATGGGCGGGCAGGTTCGCGGCCCGAGCGCGTCCGGTAACCTTCAGTAGCGGACCGCGATGTTCCAGGTGCAGGGGCAGCAACTTTTCAGACCCCGCGATGCGCAGCCTCACCTCACCCCGCCCCACCGGGTACCAGCCGGATCGAGCCATGGAAAGCTCGGCGCGCACGCCCATCCGGGCGAGCGTGGGCAGCCAGACATCGTGCACGTAATCGTAGGAAGGGCTCATGTCGACGTGCGTGCCTCCGCGCAACATGACGGTGGATACGCCCGCGGCCAGCGCCAGCGGCAGCAGCAGGGTTTGCAGCACCAGCGTAACCGCGCCGGCGCTGCCGCCTTCCCGTGCCTGGGCCACGTCCAGCGAGTAATCGCCGGTCCGGACCGGCCTGCGGGGGATGAATTGCAGCTTTTGCGAGCCGAGTTCCGCGCCCTGCACGTCGGCGTTACAAAGCATCGCTGCCGCCCGCACCGAAGTAAGATGCTGCGCCGCCAGCCCCGGTTTCTTCCGGTTCGCGCGGAGGTTCTCGATGCGCACCGGACGCCCGGCTATCACGGACAGGCTTAACGTACTGCGCAGAATTTGCCCACCGCCTTCGCCGTGGGAACCGTCGATGATCAGCTTATCCGTCATAAATTAAATCTCCCTGCCCTAAAGGATAATCCTAAAACAACATGGGCAAAGCGGTAGCGAAGCCCAACATTCAAGGTTTCGATTGGTTGGGCTTCATTGCATTTAGAACAACCTAAATTTATTGGCATGCGGCACATACTGCCGGGACGGAATTTGATCCGAACTTTCGCCTCGAAATACCGCAATCATGTCCGTGACAACTTTATCGTCTTCTACATGGTAGGAATGTTCGCTAATCCCCTTCACCACATCGCTGGCATCAACGATAACCACCTTAGCGGGTATTTGATGCGGTTTACTTGGGCCGTCATGGCCTAAACGATCAGGGTTGCCCTTGGTTAAATCGCTGGTCGCCAGCGCTAAATCGCCATTATTGAAGTACACCGTAATGCGCTGCGCAAGCTCCGGTAACTTTGCCAGCTTATGATCGAACTCAAAAGCGTCATTGTCTTCATCGGCGGCGGTCAAGACGATATTATCGAAAATACGCGACAACGAGGCGCCGTTGGCAATTTTTTGGGCCTGCTGCAAGGCATGCCTCAGCACGTAGTTGCCCATGCTGTGAGCAATAAGATTGATCTTTTGTTGACAAGCTTCCTCGCTATTTGAAGATTTCAAGAAAGCAGCAAGCTTCATCAAACCACGAGCGAAAGCATAGCCGGAGGCTTCGGCATCATGGCGATCGTTAATATAACTGGTCACATCACCATCCGAGGGCCAGGAAAATACAAAAATATTCGGCTGGTAGGTTTTATTGGAGAGTTTGGCGTAACGCTCGCCGATTTGTGCAGCCGATTCGACAGCCGCTTTAAAAGAAACATTAAAGCCATGAATAAAAAGCAGAGAATCCAGTGACTGTGACTTCATTGACTGGCGCAATTGAGTAAATAACGCCTCAGATCCTTGACCGGGATTATCCGGTAACACTTGAATAGAATTGGGGTCTAATGCCCCTTTTTTGACTTTCGCCTGGCCGAAACGAAGATCGCCCAGACTGGTATCTGAAAAGCCCTTGCCGAAACCGGTCGGTGTTTGGGCATTGTCAGGGTTACGGTTGGTCGCAAAATAAATGGTCTCCATAAAAATCTCCTTGAAAATTTAAAATTAGAAATTTTGAATTATTTTCGAGTAGGGATAATGGGACTCCCGCGCCTTGCGGCCGACATGATAAGCGGTAAATAGTTTTACTGCCCAAACAATCGGCTGATGAGGACGAGATGGATATTAAGCCTTTATCATTGATTTAGCAAAACAGGGGGCAATAGCATGATTCAGATAGGCATGAACAATTGGTGTTTCGCAGTCGCGAAATCCATCCTAAAAGGGTTACCTGGGAAATGCTAACTTAACTGATGTTACGCACAGATGGTTTTTGTCCTGTTTATCGCGCTGCATGGATGTAGTACTCAAATCGCGGCGCAGCGCGCCTTTAACT
>JBAQYH010000310.1:0-2297 GCA_049299935.1 Methylobacter sp.
CACATACACACCCTATTAGGTAATATATACGATGATTCTGGGCATCCTAAAAAGGCGCTTGAGAATTATCGAACACAAATCAATATGTGTGAAGCTAGGGGTGAGCTTGCTTATGCTGCCAATCTTTGTCGTGAAGTCGCTAGGTGTTTTTTTAAAACCAATCAACTGGACGATGCTCTCGTCTATGCCAAGGAATCGCTACGAAAACTACACAAACTCGGAAGTGGTGCGAGTAACGACATAATCATATCCGAGAAGTTAATATCAGTTATTCAAAACGCTATGCAACAAAAATAGCTGCAATTAGGATTTATTGCTCTTAGAGAGAAGCAGCATGGGGATAGAAACTAGAGATATTTGCGGTGGCTTGGTAAACTATCATGCAAATAATTCCTCTTGCTTCATTCAATAGTGATGATTTTTGGGCTGAACCCGCCAATACCCAGGAGATAAGCTTATGAGCACCCCAACATGGTTCGATGACCTGCCCGTAGTGGGCAAACTTTCACCCGAACAAGCCGCTGCCAAACTGCGCGAAGTGGGCGAGGAGGAAGCAGCGACAGCCTTGGAGGCAGCGGAGGAAACCGTTACACGGACGTTTGGTACGGAAAAATGGTGGCCGTTTCAGGACAAGCCTTGGCAACACACCGCGCACGCCTTTGGCTATCTGGCGCCGGCCTCGCCCGGCAACGCACCACTGGCCATCCGCCATGCCGGCAATATTGCCTCCGATCCAACGCTCAAGAATAGCGCTATCAAGATCACGCTCGACCGCTTACGCGTGGCGGCTTACCCGGGTAGTGGCACACATCGCATCCTCTTCGATTTCTACGCGCAGAACCAAGTGCCCGGCGATATCGAACACTTGCACTTCAATGCCACCTATCGCGTGCGGGAAGCTGAACAGGCGGCCATTATTGGCTATCCGATTTTCATCGGATTGAATGTAGGAATCGAAGGCATAGCGTTCAAATGTTTTACTGTCAACGTAAAGAACGATCAGGATGAAGCGTTTCTAGGTTTTCTGGATTCCGACGTCTTTAAAGCCGGCCTTAAGTTAGCTTCTGCCGCCCAACCTGCAATTGCACCGTTTTCTCAAATGGCGCTTGGGTTAACCAAGAGCATTGCCTCTCGCCATCAAAACGTGCCAGTACAGGATTTCTACATGGGCTTGGACTTCAGCAGTATCGCGACCCGAGCCCGTTTGGCCGAAGGCTCTTATCTCGCCGTCCAAATTCCTGAAACATTGCAAACAGTGTGGGACTGGGGCGAGTGGATATACAACCCAACGAA
Source organism: Methylobacter sp. (assembly GCA_049299935.1). Taxonomy (GTDB): domain Bacteria; phylum Pseudomonadota; class Gammaproteobacteria; order Methylococcales; family Methylomonadaceae; genus Methylobacter_A. The sequence goes on from JBAQYH010000310.1 coordinate 1,294, forward strand.
TGGTCAGATAGTAAATAGGGCTGAGCCTACCCATTTAATACCTTACAATTACTTAGTGTTTAGTGTCAGCCGCTATGGTTGACTGGCCTAACCGAAATTTTAATGCCAGTTGTGGTAGAATCGCTTCATCCTAAACCAAAAATTAAAGTCGCTAATAAATCGCAGTCGTGATTGAATGGCTGGTATGGGTCGATTTTTGCCTTCAACAATTTTCATGCTAGTGTGGCTAAAGTTCGAGTGGAGCGGATTGTGCCACAGCCTCTGGGTGCTCTTTCCAGATATCCGACGTATCAACATACAACTCGATTGTGTTTCCGTCAGGATCATTGAAATAAATAGATTGGGTAATCTTATGATCGCGTGCTACGACCTTGAGGCCGGCCGCTTCGATCCGCGCCTTGGCGTCACGAAGTTCTTGAATCTGCGTTCCAATCTTGAAAGCTATATGTTGGAGTCCAAGAGAATTTTCGGGGGCTTCGAGCGCATCATCGCCGATCGCCGTAACGGCAAAGTCGTGATGATTGCCTAATGTGAAAAAGGTCATTGAAAGTGGAGCGTATCGAGCGGCAACGATATTCCGAGCAGCTCATTATAGAAAGCTTCTGCGCGTTGCTGGTTACGTACCTTAATGACCACATGGCCGAGTGATTGAATCTTCATACGCGCTTATCCTGGAGGGTGGAAGTATCTCTGCAACGGGTCGATTTTGCCTGCTCGATCCTGAAAGAGCAAGTTCGGCCAAAAAGAGACAGTCACCAAAATTAATTCAATGACAAGTTGTTGTAACAAAGCAGCCATTGATTGGCCTGCGGTGGAAACTTTTCAACGCCCATTTTCTCAGGAAATTGGAAAATCTTACACGCTGATTTTCATAGTTAAACCTCTACTTCTACTTTGGTTTCGATCAAATTCTCAACAGCTGAATATATATCTATCGTTTCATCAGGGACATCTATGCTAACGATAAGACTATAGCGAATTTTGTTTTTCCACCGATCTTGGGC
>JBAQYH010000311.1:0-3405 GCA_049299935.1 Methylobacter sp.
AATGAAACCAATATTCAAAACTACGCCAATCGCGATGCCTCGCGCATTTCGCCTAAAGCGTCGCTGGAATATTCACCTAACAATTGGACGTTTCGCTATTCGTTTTCCAAGGCGTATCGTTTTCCGATTGCAGAAGAAATGTTCGCCAGCTTATCCAGGCTTAACAGCATCACCACTTCGGCGCCCGGCTTGGGGCCCGAGCAAGGATACTTTCATAATTTCATGACTCAGTACGACATTCCCAGAGGTTATGTCCGCGCCAATTTCTTTTTTGATCAAATCAACAATGAAATTAACAGCACCCAGGTCACCATTAACGGCCAGACGACCACAACCTTCCAGCCGATTGACCAAACCGAAGCCGTCGGTGTGGATTTGACTTATCAACAGAACGAAGTGTTCAGCCTGCCTGTGGATTTAATGGCTAACACCACCATCATGGACAAGCAGATCACCAAGCACAACCCTATCGGGACTAACAGCGTTAACTACGCGGGTAAAGAGTGGGATCGCACTCCCAAACTGCAAATCAACGGTTCGGCAACTTACCATATTACTCAGCCGTGGGCTGCGTCAGTGGGTGTCCGTTATCGCAGCGATTCGTTTCAGACTTTGGCCAATACCGACACCGCGGCCAATGTCATGGGCGGTACCGATGAATCCACCTTTGTCGATTTGAAAACCACGTATAAATTGCCGATTAACCCGAAATTGAAAAGCACCATCTCAGCGGGGATCGACAACGTTTTTGATGCCAATGCCTTTGAAAACCATCCTTACCCGCAACGCACGTACTTTATCAGCGCGTCGCTTAAATATTAACCAAACGTATAAAATAGTTTATTGATCAGCACAGGGATGTGCGCCTTTATAAATAACAATTTAATAATAATAATTTTTTAGGAGGACTTTATGACCCATTCCAAACCGCCTTTCCCGCTCAATCCCCGCCGGGCTTTGATCTGCATGCTGATACTGGCAACCCCGCTTGCCGCCGCCGAAACCAAGCAAAACGTTAATGGGAAAAAAGCATCTGCCGACAACTCCAAAGCGGTGATGTCGGACATGACGGTAACGGAAAAAATAAAGCCTACTGCCAAGGAAACATATAAGCTGCCGGCGACGACAGAGAGCGTCACCCGCGAAAAAATCGACAACACCATCAATGCGATGACTGCCGAGGACACCATTAAATACCTGCCCAGCATCCAGGTGCGCAAGCGTTATATCGGCGACACCAACGCGCCGGTGGGCTGGCGTACTTCGGGCACAAGCGCCAGCGCCCGCGGCTTGATTTATGCGGATGGCATCATCTTGTCCTCCTTGCTTGCCAATAATAACGGGAACACCGGCTCGCCGCGTTGGAATATGGTGTCGCCCTCGGAAATTGAACGGGTTGATGTGATGTACGGGCCGTTTTCAGCCGCCCATGCAGGTAATTCCATTGGCGGCGTGATAGACATCACGACGAAGATGCCGGAAAAATTCGAGGCAGGCGGCGATATCAAATCGACTTGGCAGGATTATGGTTTCTACGGCAAGAAAAAGATGTACGACAGCCAGGAATATTCCTTCAATGTCGGCGATCGTTACAAAGACCTGTCATTCCGTTTCGATGTCAGTCATCTGGACAGCCATAGCCAGCCTATCGCCTTTGTGAATCCTCTTGTTTCAACATCCGCCGCAAGGGCTACGGACAAGGTGGTAACGGGAGCGGCTGCTAACTTAAATCCATACGGGGTTAACGCTTTGGTTTTGGGCGAATCCGCACTTAACCACACGGTACAAGACAACTTCAAATGGAAAATCGGTTATGACCTTACCCCGAGCATACATGCGGCGTATACGCTGGGGCTCTGGCAGAACGATAATCATGCGGGCTTTAACAGTTTTTTACGGGATAGCGCCGGCAATGTGGTCAATAGCGGGAGAGTTAATATTGGCGGAAAAGGATACGATCTCGACAGCGGCAGTAACCGTTTTGCAGAAACCAGGGCTGAGCAAATGCACTGGTCGCACGGCATGAACCTTAAATCTACTACTGGCGGCGTATTCGATTGGGACTTGGCGGGCAGCGTGGTCGAATACGGCACCGATCTTAGCCGCACATCGACCCAAACGCCTGCACAAGCCGCTAACAACGGTGCAGGCCAGGTGACCAGTTTGACCGGAACCGGCTGGCAAACCGCCGATGCCAAAGGTATCTGGCGCCCCGGTGCAAACCTGTTGGGCAAGCATGAAGTCAGCTTCGGCTTTCATCACGATTTATATAATCTGGATAACCCGGTTTATACTGTTACCAACTGGCAATCCAACGACACCGGCACCATTAGTTCCAACTCGCAAGGCAAGACCCAGACCGAAGGCTATTGGTTACAGGATGCCTGGGATTTTACTAAAGACTGGAACCTGACTCTGGGCGGGCGCCTGGAAAACTGGCATGCTTTCGATGGCTATAATGCAGCGACAGTCAGTAATACGCTCAAATCGGTCAATCAGGGGGAGCGTAATGATCTGGAGTTTTCGCCAAAGGCCAAGCTAACCTGGAAGCCTATGGACCGCGTACAAACCGGCTTATCCATCGGCCAAGCCTATCGTTTCCCTACCGTGGGTGAGTTGTTCCAAACGTCTCAGACTACCCAGGGTGGGATAACGAATATCGTCAATGGAAATCCCAACCTCAAACCGGAAGAGGCGCTGTCTTCCGAGCTTTCCGGGGAGTATTTCCTGGATCAAGGCAAATTGCGCCTTAGCTTGTTCCAAGAGCGCGTAAAGGATGCTATTTTTTCGCAGCGGGGTATTTTAGCCGATGGTACTAATACTACGTTTATTCAAAATGTCGGCGAAACTCAAACTTACGGCGTCGAAGTGGCAGGCGAGGCCAACGATGTGGGCATACAGGGTCTTGACCTTTCAGGTAACGCCACCTGGACCGATTCCAGGATTACCGAGAACGCGGCTTCAGATGCGGCCGCCGCTGCCGCAGGCGCTACTGCTGCCAACCCCAACGCCAATAAGCCTTCAACCGGCGCACGCCAGCCCAGGGTTCCCGAGTGGCGCGCCAGTGCAACGATTGCCTATCGTCCGATCGACAAGTTGACCACCTCGGTAAGCGGCCGTTACAGCAGCCCGCAGTATGGCCAATTGAACAACAGCGACAGCAATCTAGGCACCTATGCTTCGGGCGGTAATGCATACTTCATCGTCGATTTAAAAGCCAAATATCAAATCACCAAGCAAGTCAGCGCTTCTGCGGGCGTTGATAACGTCAACAACAGCGAGGTCTGGTTATTTCACCCGTTCCCATCACGGACTTACTTTGCTGAGCTGAAGTATAATTATTGATGACTTAGCGATATAAAGAGAAAACAAAAAGCCGGACTCTTAACCAGTCCGGCTTTACTG